>CBHEUU010000400.1:0-5076 GCA_965990355.1 uncultured Chitinophagaceae bacterium | reverse complement strand
ATAAGACCTCCGATATTCCGCAGTTCGTTGAACTTGTGCACGTGGACACGAAGCGTTTGGGGCCCATCCCGCGGGGTACACTCCTCAACGCTTCTTCAGTGTTTAGCGAATTATATCAAACACCTGGTTTTCCTAAGTATGATTGGAATGAGGAATTATGGGTATTACTGACGCCGGATAATCAGGTGCGTGCCTGGCGACAGGGAGCGTATGGATTTTGGCAGTTAGCAATGATGTACCAGCTGGAAAAGATGCATGGGAAGTAACGTGTCCAAGCTCTATTCCAGGCTCCCGCCAGGAAAAACTAGAATTTATTAGCGATCACCAATCCTATTAATACAATCACCATGCTGATGATATGAACAATACTGAATTGTTCATGCAGGATGATTACGGCTTCAAGACTGCTGAAAATAGGAATGAGGTTGCCAAATAAAGCAGTGCGCCCTGCTCCCAGTATCTGTATGCTTTTATTCCAGATAAAAAAACTGATGATGGAAGCGCCAAGGCCAAGATAAAGGATAACGCCTGCCAGGGGGAGGTCCCAGGTTACGTGTTTGCCTGCATCTACTTCCAGCAGGAAGAAGGGGAGCAATAATAAAGTGCCCAGTAAAAACGAACTGAACAATAAATTGAGCGGGGAAATAACCGGCGGTTTTTTTCTTACTAAGATATTATAGATCGCAAAAGAAAGCGCTGCCAGCAACACCCATGCATCCCCTTCGGAAAAATGCAGGTTGAGCAGGTTTTGAAAATTACCTTTCGACAACAATACTAAAATGCCGGTAATACAGATCAGCATGCCGCTTATTTTAGCTATCCCAAATTTTTCTTTCAAAAAGATACGTGCCAGTATATTGGCAAAAACAGGAGAGGAGGTTGTACCGATCAATGCCAGGTTGATAGCGGAAGTGTAATGCCCGGCGATATAAACAAAAGTGTTGAACAATGAAATGCCTGTAAGCGAAATCCAGAAAAGATAAGGCAGATGTTTTTTCAACTGCGGCCATTCTGCTATACACACTTTCAACGCAAAGGGAAATAATAAAAGAGTAGCTGTAGCCCAACGGTAAAAAGCAAGCTGGGTAGGAGAGATCTCTTTGTAGACCGCTCTGGCAACGATAAAATTGCCAGACCAGATAAGAGTGGCCAGTACAGCAAGCGCGATGCCCTGCAGGTTGTTTTTTTCTTTCAATGTATTCCTGTCAATGATGTGCAAAATCCAGGTCAAACTTTCCTTTGATGCGCTCCATTGGTGGGTTGAAATAACCGTACCGGAGATCAGGGAATTCTTCTTTCAGTATTTCCTGCAATTGCTTTACGCCCATGCATTCTCCTGTATCGCCCACGCCTATCTTACCTAAATACCAATCGGGATCGATATTGAAATTACGCCACTGGATCATTTTTAATCCCGTTTCCTGTATCAATTTACGGAGGGCTTCATATTCGGCAATACTGTCTGTCATGCCCGGGAAAACGAAGTAATTGATGGATGTCCAGCCACCAAAGCTGTTCACTATTTTCAGGCTCTCGATGATGTCATCAAAGTCGTAGTTGTTTGGCCGGTAATAAGGCATGTATACCTCGCGTCTTGCAGAGTTGGTGCTCACTCTTATCGAATCAAGCCCTGCTTCGCAAAGTTTTTTTACTGCATCAGGTTTGGAACCATTGGTGTTGATATTGATGCTTCCTTTCGGTGTATGCTTGCGTATTTCGATGATCGCTTCGCGGATGGTTTCCCACATCAGCCAAGGTTCACCTTCACAACCCTGTCCGAAACTTACAATAGGATAGGGCGCCTGTTCAAGATGGGGCACTGTATACTCTACAATTTCTTCGGCAGTGGGCTTGAAACGGAGCCTGTCCTGTGTGGACACGATCGGTTCTTCATCAGGCTGCAAAGAAATACAACCTACACAATTGGCATTGCAGGCTGGCGATGCAGGTATGGGGCATTCCCAGCGGCCAAGAAAATAATTCCTTGCAGCAGGGCAATGATATGTCAATGCACAGTTATTGGCGAGATGATTCACCAGCCGGTTATGCGGGTAAGCTTTTAATAATTTTTCTACACCAAACTCAACCTTTGTCTGATCATAGCCGGCGCAATCCTGGCGGATATCCGGTTCAATGCGGGTGGCAGGCACATAAAACTTGTCGTTGTACCAACCGGCGGCAGTGTAGCAAAACAGTGGAAGGGTAGGCGCATCAGGTGCTGTTTCATATGCAGCGAGGTAAAATCCTGTGTGCGCCGGAGGGATAAAAGCTGCAACGGCCCATCCTTTTTCACAAAGCCGCATTTCACCTGTTTTTACGTCGATGCCGATGCCGCGGCGGCCTGGCAATTCATATAGCGAACCTCCGTCGGGTAATTCTATCCATTCATCTTCGGGAATCTCCAATGCATCCCATCCGCTACGGCCGGTTACATACAATGATTGATCTTCAAAGATGTTTCCTTTGCCGTCTGAATACAGAATATAGGGTGAATGGGAAAAAGGCGTCATAATCGGGACCTGCTTTATTGTTTAGTGCAACTGCTCTCTGCAAAAGTCGTTAAATTCTTTCTCATTCAGTTCCACAGATGAATTAATGATCTCCGATTGCAGTATTTTATTGTTTTTGAAATCAATGGTCAGTAAACCGTCTTTAAGTACGAGATTGTTAAGCTCGTTCCAGCGAATTGTTCTTTTGGGGAAAGAGGGATAGAGGACGGATTCTTTATCAATACCAACGAGTAATTGACGTTGGGATACCTGGAAAAGCAATCCGAGGGCCAGGCTGATGCAGGCTGCCCACCAGTTGCCTACCGAAATCCATGTTAGGGTGATCAGTAGAAAACAAAGATGTCTGTATGGTTTTCCTGTATTCTTTTTAGCAGATCGCAGGAAATAATCAACACCTACCGCTATTAAGCAAAGAGCAGCTCCTGAAATAGCAGCATAACTGATGTTTTTTTCTGCTGTATAAAAAAAGACAAGAACGAATATGGCAATATTCAGCAGGATAATGAACAAGGCCATACGGTCATACTGCCTTATCTTATCATTTCTTAATACTACTTCAAATTTTGCCATACACAAAGAATGATAATACTCTATTTGCAATTAGAAGCGATTAACAGATTACACAGTTTGAACAACACACGCGCTCCCACATTCGCATTCCAATCCGTATCACTGATACCTACTTCAGTTAAATCAAATCCGATAAGGGTACGGCCGCTTTCAATCACTTTACGGAATAAATAAAATACTTCTTCTGTTTCAAAACCTCCTGGCACCGGCGTACCTGTATGCGGACAAAGCTTGCGGTCGAGGCCATCAATATCAAAGCTGATAAATACTTTCTGTGGTAGTTTACTTACAATCTCTTCTGCTATCTGCTTCCAGTTTTCTCCTTCGTACTGACGGTATTTAATATCTCTATCGAAATAAGTAGTGATGCGGTCAGTGTTTTGCTTGAGATATTCCCATTCGTCGCCACCATAATCACGTACGCCTACCTGCACCAGTTTGCTGAGCTGGGGTATTTCTGCCAGTGCATTGTACATAATACTGGCATGGGAGTAGTTGAATCCTTCATAAGCTACCCGCAGATCGCAGTGAGCATCTATCTGGAGTATGCCGAAGTCTTCATGTTTTTCTGCAATGGATTTGAAGTAGCCAAGGGATACACTGTGGTCACCTCCAAGCAGGCCTACCAGTTTTCCTTTATTCAGCAATACCTTGGTTTGCTCATATACCCATTGTTTCAGGAATTCACCGCCTTCATTCACTTCCTTGATCGTTTTGCTCATGAACTGGTTGGCGGAAACTTCTTCACCACGGGAGATATAATCTATATACAATTCTGCTTCCTTGCGGAGATAATCACTTTTCATCAGCAGTTTCCTGTCTACCGGGCGCATATAATAACCCTGTTTCCATCCTTCAGGAACTTCAGAATCGAAGAGGTCTACCTGCAAAGCTGCTTTAAAGATAGCTTCGGGGGCTCTTGCCGTACCGGCACCATAACTTACTGTTACCTCCCAGGGGACAGGAACAATTACCAGTTTCGCGTCATCTTCAGAAGTGGGGAGTCCGAAAATATTGTTATTGGGGTTACTGACACAGTTCGGGTCGTAATTAGCTAGATCTACCATTTTCTTGTATTGAAAAAACGGTGCAAGTTACAACTAAGAGTTGAAAGAGAAAAAGAGGATAAAACAGGGAATGTAACTGACCAGTTGTCAGATACTTACGGTGAATGGACATCGGTTATCGGTCAGTGAATCCCTAAATAGGCTCCTGCTGGCTCAGGCAATGAAAGCTTCCCAATCCCCAAATAATCTCTGTGGAATCGATCCCTACCACTTCACGATCAGGGAAGCAGCTTTGAATGATCCGGAGGGCTTTGTCGTCTTTATCACAACGGTAAGTTGGTACAATAACGGATTTATTGGCGATATAGAAATTGGCATAAGAAGCGGGCAGCCGCTGGTCTTCCCATATCACTGCATCGGGCATGGGAAGCTCCACGATATTGAGTTGTTTGGTATTGAGCAGCCGCATTTCTTTTAACTGTTTCAGGTTATGCTGAAGCAACGCATAATTCTCGTCCTGTTTATTTTCTTCCACTACGGTGAGAACGGTATCGGCATTTACAAAACGGATGGTATCATCAATATGGCCGTCTGTATCATCACCCACAATACCTTCATCCACCCACAATACCTGTTCTACGCCATAGAAGTTGCGGAGGTATTCTTCAATCTGGCATTGATTAAGATGAGGATTGCGGTTAGGATTGAGCAGGCAGGCTGTAGATGTAAGCAATGCGCCTTTGCCATTGAATTCAACAGAACCGCCTTCCATTACAATGCCGGGATGGAATACAGGGAGGTTAAAATGTTTTCCGATCAATGTTGGTATCACATCATCGAGATCATAGGGAGGATATTTATCTCCCCAGGCATTATAGCCCCAGTCAACGATCGCTTTTCCCTTGCCAGACATTTCATTTACCAGGAAATCAGGACCGTGGTCCCTGCACCAGGCATCATTCGTGGGATGGAAAAAGAACTCCACTTTT
>CBHEUU010000399.1:0-5082 GCA_965990355.1 uncultured Chitinophagaceae bacterium | reverse complement strand
ACCGGTCTGCAAAGCCATTGTATCAAAAAGCACTCGCTGAAATAAAAGCGGCCCTTCCTCCGCCAGGCTCCATTTCTGCTATGGAAAGCTTTTACCGCAAAAGTTTTAGTGATTATATTTTGCTTCCCAGCCTAACCATCCCATCCGGCATGGCTTTCGGCGTAAATGAACGTACAACTAAAGGAATGAGAGTATACAATGTTTTCGGACCTTTCGCATTGCAGCGTTTTACCAATAAAGACTCCATCAATCTGGGTTATAATGATCCCAGGCATATTCTTGAGCTCAGTGTTCATGAGTTCGGTCATTCTTTTGTGAACCCTATGGTTTACCGGCTGCCCGATTCACTGGTCCAATCCAAAGCACATCTCTTCATTCCTATACAAACAGCGATGGATAACCAGGGTTATCAAACCTGGATGAACTGCCTGGTGGAGCATTGTGTAAGAGCAGGTGAAGTGATCATTGCACGCAGAATGGGACGGGCAGCAGCGGCGGATGATTTATTAAACCATTATGTGAAGGACAGGAAGTTTATTTATTTACCGAAGATCATTCCTGTGCTGGAAGCTCACACAAAAAGTGATAAAAAGGATTCTTATTATGAAGCGGTGGTGAAAGCAATGGAAGGGTTGTAAGCTCATTTATTGACGTGTGATCTTGTAGAATTACTTGTACAAACAGCAATTGTTTGATGTGTTTGCATTCTTTTTGCATCCGCAGAGCAAATAAAAAATGCTAACCATGAAACTTTCTACACTTGTCATTGCATGTTTTATCATTCCCTTCGCCGGTTTTGCGGCTGTGCCTACAATCACCAGCTTTTCCCCATCTTCGGCATCAACCGGCACTACTGTAACTATCACAGGCACCGGTTTTACCGATGTTTCAGCTGTTACTTTCGGAGGCACTCCGGCCGCTTCCTTTACAGTTGTTTCCTCTACTCAGATTACTGCTGTAGTAGCGGCAGGATCGTCCGGACAGGTACAAGTGACCAATATAGACGGCACAGGATCACGTCCTAACTTTATTTATATATCAACTACGCGGGTCATTACCGACTATGGTGGTTACTGGTCTTCAACCGCTGCGGCTCCTAATGCTACAGTTCCCGATAGTTCACACAATCTGCTCGCGTTCACTTATAGTGGCACTCTATACTCTACTGGTGTAAATGACGGAATCCTGACAAACCAGGGAGTTAGTTTTACGCCGGGAAATTTCCGTGCGTTGCCTGTAACCAATATCGCAGGCGTTACTGCAGCTACTTCTACTTATCTGGCATTGGCAAAAAAAGTGGATGGGTCATTAAATGTTGGCAATACACCGGCTGTGTCGAATTATTCCATCAGGAGTGTTCTGGTTGATGGCCCAAATGGTTTGAACCTTGGAACCGGTGTTACTAATCTGCCGACTTCAGCTGAATTAACGTTTCAGATATACAATATTGATCAGGCAAAATTAGCCGATCCTGAACCAGATCTCATTCTTACCCAGATAGCGCAACCTGTTAGTGGTAATGATGTATTTAGTTTTATAGATGCATCAGGCAATGTGATCGGCTCTGCCCTGACCCAGGATATGATCCAGTTACCTTCTTTTGGCACCTATTTGCTGGATCTGTTCAACCTTACACCGAGTACACCTTATAATGTGGCAACGGCCTATAGTTATTTTTCTTCCACGCCGACCCGCGAAATCCGTTTAGTAGGATTAAGGCTGAGCGATTTCGGTATTACAGCGGCAAATGTTGGTCAGGTAAGGGCTTTAAGAATCGCTCCCAGCGGTAATAGCGACTATGCTTTTATTGCTTATAATGCAAACTCGATCAACCTTACACCAAATGTGGCACAAAACGAGCCATATACCAATACTACATTATGCAGCGGAGGTACAGCGCACATGTCCGTTATAGCCGCACCTGCTAATGGTGGCGCACTTTCTTATGCCTGGGAAGAATCATCAGATGGTGGCAATGCCTGGACACCCGTTTCTGATGGAGGTAATTACTCCGGAGCTGATTCATCAACCCTTTCTGTAGTCAATCCTACAGACGCTTATCGATACAGGGCCATCGTTACGGAAGCGGGTAATCCTAATCCTGCTACCAGTACTGTTTTTATCATCAGCATCATTCCCAACCCTGCTGCTCCTACCAGTGTAACGGTTTCCCCAACTACATCTACCTGCCTGAACTCAAATGTTCAACTGACTTCATCCGTTACCGGAGGAACTAACCTTTCTTATCAGTGGCAAAGCAATGCTTCCGGCACTTACACAGATATTCCGGGCGCTACATTGAATACTTATGTACCACCTGTAAATCAGACAGGCGCTGTGTCTTACCTGCTCAGAGTTTCCAGCGGAAGCGGATGCGTGCCGGCTTTAACGTCTTCTACCCCTGGTGCGACTATTACCGTTACAGGTATTTCATCCACCACACCTGCTGAAATATGCGGAAGCGGATCTGTCAACTTAGGCGCAACAGCTACTTCAGGAACAATAAACTGGTATGAGGCTGATGCCGGAGGATCTGCCATCACAACCGGTACTTCCTATACAACGCCTGTTCTTTCCGCAACTAAAACTTATTATGTGGCAAGTTCCGGTTGTGCCTCTGCACTCAGGGTGCCGGTAACAGCAACGATCTCTCCGGCCAGTGTAGGTGGAACGATCGCTGGCAGCACTATCGTGGTACCTGGAACAAATTCAACCACACTTACACTAAGCGGGGTTACAGGAAGCATTGTCAAATGGCAGTCATCAACGGATATGTTCAATGCAGATATTACGGATATAGTACACACATCACCTGAATTGACGGTTACCAACCTTACTGAAACAACACAATACCGCGCAGAGATACAAAGTGGTTCCTGTGCACCGGTCTTTTCATCACTTGCAACTATTACTATGTCCGGCACACTTCCCATTCATAATGCAAGTGTTAAAGCAACAAAGATGAACGACGGAGTATTGGTCCAGTGGACTGCTTACAACCAGGAAAATACAGACCGGTTTGAGGTGGAAAGATCAACGGACGGCTCAAACTTTACCAGGGTTTATACAACGTTGGCTATCGTCAACGGAGGTCTGGATGTCGATTACAGTTGGTTGGATAAATCTCCCGTGAATGGTACCAGCTATTACCGGATCAAAGAAGTATATAAAACAGGAAATCATGAATACAGCTCGATAGTCCAGGTTAAGCTGGATAATAATAACAAAGGCATTTCCATTTATCCCAATCCTGTGGCAGGCCGGAATTTAACGTTGCAGTTTAATAGCATGGCTGCAGGCGTTTACCGGGCCAGGATCATAAATAATGTGGGTCAGGTAATTGGCCAAATGACCATAAACCATCCAGGCGGCTCAGGTTCACAAACTTTATCGCTGTCACAGGGAATGGCCAGAGGTTTATATAAGATCGAAGTTTCAATGCCGGCAGGAACCAGAAAGAATTACAGTATCCTGGTTATGTAAAACAATAAAATATAATACAAATAAAAAAAGGTTCAGACGATCTGAACCTTTTTTTATTTGGCTACGCTACAATGCCCGGGCTGCATTTTTACAAATCAATGACACAGGACAAAGGAAATGCCAGGGACCAGTGGTTTTGATAAGTGGAATGTGAATTAATTAAAGGACACAGGCCGTTATAGATTTATATTAAATGATAAATTTGCAAGGGTTAACCCTTATCGAGATCATATTAACACTTGTGCTTATATGGAAACCATTTTAATAGCAGATGACCACGAGATAGTGCGTAAGGGTGTCAGGATGATTGCAGAGAGTTTTTCTCAAAAGTATAATTTTATTGAAGCGTCCAATTGTACAGATGTTATAGAAGCACTGTCTGGCAGGCAAATACATCATGCCATTCTTGATATGTCACTGGTTGACGGCAATCTTTTCTCCTCTCTTGAAAGGATTGCTGAATATTGCAAAAAGACAAACATCCTTGTATATTCAATGAATGCCGAAAAAATATATGCCAGACGGCTTATTCAGAAAGGTGTACGGGGCTTTGTGTGCAAACAAGCAAGTATTGTTGAACTGGAAGTTGCCATCCAAAGTCTTCTGAAAGGGGAAACCTATTTAAGTACAGACCTGAAAGAAATGCTGTCCCGCCAGGATAAGATAGATTTGACAGAAAATCCAATTGATCTGTTATCGGACAGGGAGCTTGAAGTGGTCGAGTATTTATCAATTGGAATGGGCGCAAAAGAAATAGCAGGGAAAATTGATCTGGATATTACCACGATCAGCACATACCGGAGAAGAGCTTTTGAAAAATTTGGTGTACAGAATGTAATTGAATTGAAGGATAAGTTTTTGTTTTATAAATGAGCGGATAAGCATGGACATCTGGCACCGGAAAAAATAAAGGGTCGCTGAAAAGCGACCCCTGTATCTTTGGACTCAATCGTGATTACCTGTTAAATATTAACCTGACCATCCCTACTTTATTACTATTTTCATCATGAAGCGTCACCATATACACGCCGGATTGCATATCCCTATTACGGTTCAACACTTCTGTTTGCTGATGTTCAAGAAGATTCACTTTTTTCATTTCCAGTAATACACCGGCTGTATTGTAAAGCCGAAGGATATAGTTTCCTCTTTCATAGCCTGTCAGCCGGATATTGATCTGTTGGCGTGCGGGGTTAGGTGCTGCGGTTATCGAACTGGCCAACTTTTCACCGAATTGCACCAGTACCGTATTGGTATAAGAGCCTTTGTTGCTATTATTCACAATACGCAAACGGTAATAGTTATTGCCATAAGCAGGGTTCTCGTCAAGATAAGTATAAGTGTTCTTTTGTTCACCCTTAACAAACATAACAGAGATAACAGAATAGTTAACACCATCCGTACTGCGTTCCAGTTCATACCTGTTCAGCTCATGCTCATCTGTTGTTATCCATTCAAGTTTCACTTCACTATTCTGCTTTTCGCCCTTGAAACCAAGCAGGGTAACAGGTAATGCACCAACTCCACAAATGTTACTCCTGAACACGTATGATTTTCCTATACCATTGTTATCAGTTGAAAGACCAAGCAGAGGAGCGA
>CBHEUU010000398.1:0-5085 GCA_965990355.1 uncultured Chitinophagaceae bacterium | reverse complement strand
AGAACGGTAGGTATAGAAGTAGGTATGCAGAATGGTGGCCTTGCTTCGGGCATCGCAGCCAAAATGGGTAAAATTGCTACGATAGGTCTTGCGCCTGCTGTAAACGGACCAATTATGAATACCGTCTTCTCACTCATTGCTACCTGGTGGGGAAGCCGGCCGCCCAAAGAAACTGCTCCGCAACACATACCTGGATCTGTGCCTGCAGGCTGATATACACTATCGTCATCTTAACCAAAATCAAATGCCATATATGAAAAAGATCTTGCTCCTTTTATGTGTACTGGCTGTATCCCGTGGCCAGGCCCAATTGCTGACGGAAGATTTCAATTTCTCCGGCAACCTTTCAGCCAACGGCTGGACACTCTATGAATCGGCCGGCGAACCGCTGGCTACTACCAGCGGCCTCACGTATACCATCAACAATGATATTGTACATCCGTTATCCGGTAATGGTGTATGCATCAAACGCCTGGCCAGTACTGCCGGTCAGGATGCTTATAAAACTTTTGCGGCACAAACCACTGCAGGTAAAGCTGTATTTGTCAGCTTCCTGATAAGGCTGACAGATACTTTGTTCACTGCCAAAACAGGAAACTATGTATTGCATTTAGGATACAAAGACAGCACCAATCCCTTATCAGTGGGAGGTATGTTATATGTCAGGCAACATGCCAACGGTGGTATCCAGTTTGGTGTTTCGAACACCGGTTCTGTACAATATACTTCGGCATTTCCCGCAGGAAGAAACTATCTGCTGGTGATGAAGTATACATTGGCTAATGCTCCTGGCGGTGTCAATCAGGTGAAGCTATGGGTACTGTATGGAGGGGCAATGACCGATCTGGAAACTGATTATCCTTCTATTCTTACACATACTACCACTGCAGCAGCGGGAAATGCCAATACCAAAATAAACCTGTTGGGCCTGAGGCAAAACAATAACACTAACAATATTGTGCCCGAAGTATCGATAGACAGTATAAGAGTAGACACCACCTGGCCTGGAAAATATCTTGCCAACAGCAGTTGCAGCAAAACTGTATATGTAGGCGATGCTGCAGAACCCTTGGCCTGGGATTCTATTGCAGCACAGGCATCGCGTGGCAACACCGAAGCGCAGAAGCATCTCAACATGCGGCCGGCATGGAAAAGCCAGTATGATTCCAATGCAACCTATTGCCCTGTTCCTTATATACCTGCTGCAGGTAAGCTGCTGGCATTGTCCGGTATGCCTGCAACACCCCGTTTCACCTTAACAGGAAAGGTGTGGCCTGCTCAGCCCGGCGATGCATCCATCTGTCTTTGGGAAGACGATAAAGTGGCGGCAGTAAGCCATAGTATCGATGATAACCTGGCCAATGAAGTAGCAGACTGGATGCAGATAAACCGTAATTACGGAGGACTGAAGATCACCTGGAACCTTATCACCGGTAATATTGACGGTCGTATAGATCCGACAAAAGTGCATCAAACCGGAACCTGGGCTTTCTGGAAAAACGTGGTGGATTCAGGCTTCCAGGTACAGTCACACACTGTATCGCACGTAACAGACCCGGTGCGCCAGGACGGATGGCCCGGTCCTAACTGGGAATTCCAGTTATCCAGAAATGAGATCGATGCCAATATCCCGGGTTATAAAACAAAACTGGTGGCTTATCCGGGCTCTGCCATAACACAGTTTAACTTATCCGCGAACTGGTACCCTGCTGTACCTAAGTACATGGCTGCTGCCAGGGGAGTAAGCACCAACCCGCCGATTAACATAGCCAATATGACCAACTATACGTCTATTGCCACTACGTCCAATCCCACACAATTCATTAACGACTCTCCCAATGTGGCACCATTCAGGGCAATACTGGATACTACCGGCCTGCCGGCAGCTTATCATAAGTATTACCGCGGATGGGCAACGGTTTTCATACACAGCATCCAGGGCGCAGGTACTAATCTGGCCGGAAGTTCCAATCCTATCATCGCCAGTTTTGCCAGCGTATTCGATTTCTTCAACCAGCACCGCGACAGCCTGTGGATAGGTTTTCTTGCCGACGTAGCCTTATACGGACAGGAACGTGATATGGGAACAGTGCAAACCATACTCAGTTCCGATACAGCGATTCATTTGTCGCTTACTTCACTGATGGACCCTGCCATTTTCGATTATCCTCTTACAGTCAAAGTAAGAATACCTAATACATGGTCGCAGGTAAGTGCTACACAAAATGGAGATGCCCTGCCAGTGTCTATGATCCTGCATGCCGGTAATAATTATGTGTTGGTGAAAGCCCGGCCTGATCATGGATTGATTATACTGAAGCAAAGCAGTATGAGCCGGTCAGCCTCAAAGACACTGGTGAAAGAAAGACAGGCTGAGACACTGCTGTTGACGCCCAATCCTGCTACTGATCACCTGACAGTAACATTACCTTATCCGGCAACGGATCAGGCATTATTACAGGTAGTGACAGTCAGCGGTAATATTTTACGCAGCAAACGCCTCCGGAAAGGGGAGGCGTCAAGCGGGGTTGATATAGGCTCTTTGCAGGAGGGTATGTATTTACTTGTTTACAGGAACGGATCAAAAACAGCATCCGCCAGGTTTATAAAACAATTAAAACAGCTTCGTTGACCTTTTCTAAAAAGCCTTCAAATCCATGACTTGAAGGCTTTTTCTTTTCTCCGGTTGCTGATCATCGGGAAGAACTTCTAACATTGAACCATCGTCAACGGGCAATGAGTTTATACCGCAGCACCAGTGGGAGATTGACCAGCTCATCGATATTGTTGTTTCCTGTTTGGATAGTTTTACCATCCGGCAGAAATATCTTACCGTCTTTATATACTGCCGGATCAGTTTTCCCATTTTTCTGATAGTTGCCGGGAACAGGTAAGAAATCCTTGCCACCCAGTTTTATTGGTTGTTTCATTTTATCAATGATCCATTCACCAGTAGCAGGGCGGTAAACAGCCATCTCAGCGCGTCCATCACCATCATAATCAGCCGGAACTGGAATATCCCCCGGTGTGTGTTTCACCTGTAAAGGAATATTACCGAGTGTGCTTTGCCATAAAGAATTGTCTGTTCTGAAAAAACAAAGGTCTAAAATACCATCTCCATCGTAATCTGCCGGCACCGGAATGCCTTTGGCATGGCCAAACCTGACACTGTCCAATCCATTAAAATACCAGGTAAGATTGGAAGGCCGGTAAACAGCCACTTCAGCAAAGCCGTCACCATCATAATCGCCGCAAACAGGAATATCACCAGCCTGGCCCAATGAAACCTGCTTTCCATCTTCGAGATAAAATTTTCCTTCTGAAGGGCGGAAGTATGCACGATCAGTTTTCCCGTCACCATTATAATCAGCAGGTGCTGGAATATCTCCGTCTCTGCCAAATTCGATCCCCGGTTGATCATTGATCTTCCAGATGCCATTGGAAAAGAAAGCCAGTTCGGTGATCCCATCATTATTATAATCATTATAGCGGGCTACGTTTGTATGATGAAACCAGGGGAGTGTGAACTCACTGTCGGCATCTTTTTCTTCTTCGCCTGTATAAGGGGAGAAAGTGCGCACGCTTATCAGATCTTTCGATTTGGAGAAGGTGATCAAACGCATTAATCCATGTCCGCCGTCTTTCCTGCTTTGGTAATCGGAAAGAAATGATTTAATGATATTACCTGCATAACCATCCTGGCGGTAGCCTTCGCCATTGTCGCCCACGTGGCCACACAGGTTCATGATGACATTGGGATAACTTTTCAACCGGTCAAACCTGCGCTGGCCCTGTTTGCTGAAAGCGGGAAACCCTTTTTCATTGGTGCCCGTGGTCTTATTGAAATGAATGATGGAATGGCTTACCAGTATGGCTTTCCTGTCATGATACTTTTCTAGTAACCCGGCTATCCATTTATTCAGGTTCTCTATATCCTCATCGTACGAGTCATATTCCATATAGATCACAATAAACCTTACGCCACCGGCGGTGAAGAGATCGTAATGGCTGTCATTGTTATCCCGGTAATGACCACCATACCATTTTTTACCTTTAAAATGATCGATGCCAAAATACTTATTGTAGTGTTCTGTGCTGCCGCTCAACGGATATTGGCTTTTGGTTTGATCATGATTGCCAACGGCCATGCCATAAGGGATTCCCTGGGGGAAACCGGGCTGTGGCTTTTCCAGCCTGTACATGGCATCTGCAGCATATACCCATTGCTGAGGAAGTTTTTCACCATCATCAGTGATATCTCCCAGGTGTATAACATAAGCGATTTTTTCTTTTGCTGCATTTTTGACGATCCAGTCAGTTTGAGCAAAGAACATTTCTTTTTTACCGCCGTGTTTTTCTGAAGTATAGTATTGAGTGTCGGGGAGGATGGCTATGGAGAATTCATCGTTGCCTTCTTCCGGGGCTTTTTTTACGATGGTGGCGGAGATGCATATTAATAAAATGGCGAATAAGAGAGGAGAAATAAGGCGGTTCAGCGGGCTTTTGTTGGGTAGAGACATTACGTGATTTTTTTGCAAAACTGCAAAAGTGAGTGTTACCGGAATATTAATTATTGGTCTTTTCCTGAGCGATCTCATTTTTGTCAATGAGCATTATCAGCAATCTGCAGCTTATGCAAAATTATTTTGCAGGCTCAATCGCCTTTTTATGTCTCGATCAATTGGTCTCTTCGGGTTAATATTTCTTTCGGGATCCGTTTTTCTGTCGCCGGGTTGTGATCATCCGCAAGCCATTTTTGCTGAAAGAAAAAGATTGGTGGAAACAGTATATGCTTCCGGTAAGATCATTCCCGGCGATGAATTCAGACTTGCTTCATTAAGTAACGGAACCGTCGTAGAAAAACTCATCAAAGACGGAGATACTGTACAAAAGGGTCAACTGATCTATATCATTCAAAGTGAGGCGGCGAAGGAGCACTATAATGCAGCGTTGAAAAACTATGAAGCAGTAAAGGCCAATCTGTCTGCTGAATCGCCCGTGTTAAATGATCTCAGGCTGGCAATACACAATGCAATGCTGGAATCCAGTTATGATTCATCTATTTATGCACGGTATAAGATTCTC
>CBHEUU010000397.1:0-5101 GCA_965990355.1 uncultured Chitinophagaceae bacterium | reverse complement strand
CGGAAAGAGTCTTTCTTGTACTTTACTCCCCCGTCCACCACTTCACGGGAAAAGCCCAGCCTCGCAAGCTGGTGATCATCCAATGGAATGCCTTTTACCTCGTCGAGGTTGTACCAGAACTCCTGGATGCTGTTATTTACCAGCACCATGTGATCTTCATGATTGATTCTTACCACTGGTCCCTCCCTTTCCACCCCTTCATCGTTTACGGAGATAATGTCCCCTGGCTTCAGGTCGTTTAATTTGATCATGGCAAAGCGTTTTTAGTTATCCGAATATAACAAAAAAAGATCAAACATCGGGCCCGGAAAGAGCAAGCCTAGCCCCTTTTTCGATAGTTAACAATCGCCCAGCCATTCAGCACCACCGCAAAACCAACCATAATCAGCAAATACTTGCTGATATCAGCCAACCGGCTGCCTTTAAGTATCACCATCCGCATCACTTCAATAAAGTAAGAAACCGGGTTGAACCGGGTGATCCATTGCGCCCAATTGGGCATGCTGTCGATGGACGTATACAGCCCGCCGAGCAGGATAAAGACCATCATCATAAAAAAAGAGATCAGCATGGCCTGTTGCTGGTTGGATGTATAGGTAGATACCAGCAAACCCAGACCCAGTACCGCCAGCAGGTAGACCGACGCAAAAACATAAATGGTCAGAAAACTGCCTGCCGGTATGATATGGTAAACAAGCCGGGCGATAAGCAATCCGAGGGACATTACTACCAGGCCCAGGATCCAGAACGGGATCAGCTTGCCTAATATAAAATGATGCTTTTTAACTGGCGTTACATTTATCTGTTCAATGGTGCCTATTTCCTTTTCCCGCACAATATTGAGCGAACTAAGAAAAGCGCCTACCATGGTCACCAGCACCACCAGTATGCCCGGCACCATAAAGTATTTGTAATTGAGCAGCGGATTGAACCAGTTGGAAGAAGTAACGGCTATTTCCAGATCAGGATTGAACCTCGGAAGCTGTATCCATTCCGTACGCACCTGGCCATTATAATCACGGATAATGCTTTGCAGGTAAGCACTGCCCAAACCAGCTTTCACACCATTGATGGCATTGGCAGCCATGAACAGCGTGGCTTCATCCTGGCTCACCAGTTCCTTTTCAAAGTGCGCCGGTATCTCCAGGATGATATCCGACCTGTCTTTTTCTACCTGCAGCATGGAAGCCTGGAAACTGGGTGAGTAATCATTCAACCGGAAATATCCCGAAGCAGTGATCTTCTGAACAAGCTGACGGGAATAATTGGAATGATCATGGTCCACCACACTCAGGCTGATATTCTTCATTTCATAATCAGCTGCCAGTGGAAGCACGATCAGCTGCACCAGCGGCATAATAAAAATGATCCGGAGAATGGACTTGTCCCGGGATATCTGCCGGAATTCTTTTTGTAATAAAAACTTTAAGCTCCGCATATAATAATTTTTATTCGCGCTTTACGCTAACCTGATTTTGAATTTCTTTATGCTTAATGCCAGCAAAGCCAGTGTCATTCCTGCGAGTATCAATGTTTCCTTCCACACAGCAGCAAAACCAAGCCCCTTGATCATTACATCTTTTACAATTGAATAAAACCAGCGTGCAGGCACTATATTGGATATTATCTGCAAGGGCTTTGGCATGTTTTCAATCGGGAACATAAAGCCACTGAGCATAACAGTTGGCAGGAACATGCCCGTTAAAGAAATGAACATCGCCGTTTGTTGTGAATCGGTGGAAGTGGATATCAGCAATCCTAACGTGAGACTGGTGATGATAAACAAAATGCCTTCACCGATCAACAGCAATAAATTGCCCTGTATCGGCACACCCAGCACAAACGTGCTGAGCAGAAGAATACTGGCAATATTTACCAGCGACAGCAAAAGATAAGGAACTGCTTTGGCAACAATGATCTTTAAAGGCTGGAGCGGCGATACCAGCATGATCTCCATTGTACCGGTTTCTTTTTCCTTTACGATCGTAACAGCCGTCATCATCGTACAGATAAGCATCAGCACCATTGCCATTACGCCGGGCACAAAACTGTACGCGCCTTTCAACTGCGGATTATACAGCATGCGCTGCTCGGTTTTGATGGTATAGGGGATCTGACGGCCTTGTGTGATCCTGTCCTGGTAATCGAGGATAACAGCAGAAGCATAATTCGTAAGCGTGGTAGCTACATTAGGATCAGATGCATCTGCGATCAGCTGCACCTGCGCTTTATTGAAGTGCAAAAGATCTTCATTGAAATTTTTTGGGAAAACAACAGCCAGTTTCATCGTGCCTTTCCTGAACTCTGCTTCAATATCGCTGTAACTGTGAATATCCTTCACCACATCAAAATACCGGCTGGCATTCAGTTCCTGTATTACCGCCACAGAGGCCTGGTCTGCCGACTGATCAAACACCGCTATTTTGGAATTCTTTACTTCATTCGTCAATGCAAAACCGAAAATGATGATCTCTACGATGGGCATACCAAGCAGTATGAACATCGTGCGTTTATCCCGGAAGATGTGGTAAAACTCTTTCCGGATAAAGGCAAAAAGAGAACTGTTGCGCTTCAGGAATGAATGATTTTTTTTCTGCTCCACTACTATGTGGTTTTGATGATTAAATTAAAATCCTTAATCCGCAGCACGTGCTGCACCTCTCGCCAGTTTCAGGAACACACTGTCCATTGAATCCGTATTGAATGTTTTCTTCAATCCTCCCGGGGTATCCAGCGCTTCAATTTTCCCGTCCACCATAATACTTACGCGGTTGCAATACTCCGCCTCATCCATATAGTGGGTGGTCACAAACACCGTAATGCCTGCATCAGCAGCCTGGTAGATCATATTCCAGAATTCCCTTCTTGTTACCGGGTCCACTCCGCCTGTGGGCTCATCAAGAAAGACAATGGTAGGTTCATGAAATATGGCGACTGAAAAAGCAAGTTTCTGTTTCCAGCCAAGTGGAAGCGAACCAACCAGTTTATTCGCTTCTTTCTGCAAACTCAGTTGCTCGATGATCGTAGCCGTTTTTTCCCTGATAAACTGGTTGCTCCTGCCATAGATGCCTCCATAGAACTGCATATTCTCTTTCACTGTAAGATCTTCATACAAAGAAAATTTCTGGCTCATGTAGCCGATGCTCTTTTTAATGAGCTCTGTTTGTTTATATACATCAAACCCTGCTACCGTAGCTGTACCGGAACTTGGAATGGATAAACCGCACAGCATCCGCATGGCAGTTGTTTTTCCTGCACCATTGGCACCAAGAAAACCAAAAATCTCTCCTTTGCTTACCTGGAAGGATATTTCATCCACTGCTTTAAAATCACCGAATATTTTGGAAAGGCGTTCTGCCTGTATTACGTATTCCATGTTAGTTCTTCATTAAGTCCATAAAACAATCTTCAATATCAGGTTGTATCTCTTTGATATGTATATCTGGGTGTTCTTTCAAACACGCATCCAGTTCTTCTTTCCGGAAATCTTTTTTCATCACTGCATGATGATACTCACCAAAAGGATAGGCATCTTCCACTTCACTGCATTGCTTCAGGTTGCGGAGAAGCTGCAGCATATTGCCCGAGCGCACAGCCAGCAGAGGTTTGCCAAACTGCTCCACTATGCCGCGTGGAGTGTTTACCGACATCAGTTTTCCCTGTTGCATCAATGCTACACGATCACAAAGCGAAGCCTCATCCATATAAGGAGTGGAAACAAGAATGGTGATGCCTCTTTCTTTCAACTTGCGCAGCATTTCCCAAAATTCCTTGCGGGAAACGGCGTCCACACCGGTAGTAGGTTCATCAAGAAAAAGAACCGAAGGGTAATGGATCAGGGCGCAGCTAAGTGCCAGCTTCTGTTTCATACCACCGGATAATTTTCCTGCACGCCGGTCTTTGAATGGTTCTATCTGTGAATAGATATCTTTAATCAACTCATAGTTTTCCTCAATGGAAGTATTAAAGATGGTAGCAAAAAATTCCAGGTTCTCCGCTACGGTCAGATCCTGGTACAGCGAAAAACGTCCCGGCATATATCCCACTCTTTTACGGATCGCTTTCAGGTCTTTCACCACGTCATAACCATCTACCGAAGCTTCACCTTTATCAGCCAGCATCAGTGTGGTGAGAATGCGGAACAAGCTGGTCTTGCCCGCACCATCGGGGCCAATGATACCGAACAACTCTCCTTTTGCTACTTCAAAACTGATCCCATTAAGCGCAGTGACCGGTGCTTTTTTAGTACCATACGTTTTGACGATATTATTTACTACAACTGATCCCATGAGTATCGCTTTTATTGAAGAGTGATTTCACCATACATGCCTATCTTGAGATAACCATCATTCTTCACTTTTATTTTTACCGCATATACAAGGTTGGCGCGTTCATCTTTTGTCTGAATGGTCTTTGGTGTGAATTCCGCTTTATTGGCGATCCAGGTGATAGTGCCTGCATATTCTTTGTATTTGTCTGCACCATTATCCACCCACACTTTTACTGGCTGACCCAGTTTCACCTGCGGCAATTGAGTGCCGGTGATATAAGCACGCAAGGTGAGCACTGAAAGATCAGCTATCTTATAAAGCGCTTTACCAGGAGTCGTATACTCTCCTTCCTCTGCGTATTTGGTGGTGACTATACCGCTGATCGGGTTTACAATGCTGGCGCGTTTCAACTGGTCATCCAGTTGCGCCACTCTTTTTGTCAGCGGTTTACCTTCACTGAGAATAGATCTGTTTTGAGTAGACACATTATTTTGCTGCACTCTTATCTGCTGCTGCGTTACCACCAATTCCTTCCGGGCAGATTCCAGTTGAAAATTTATATCATCCAATTGCTTACCGGTGGCAGCATCCTGTTTGATCAGATTCTCGATCCTGTTCTTTTCATGTTCCAGGTTGGCCACACGCGTCTGCTGAACGGATAATTGATCCTGTAATAATCTGATCTGCGGCGACACATCAGACGTTTTTTCCTGCAATGCCCGGATGCTTTCTTCTACCTGTTCCTTTTGCAAACGGGTATTTTCTGCGTCCACTTCACCTACTGTTTTACCTGCAGAGATACTGTCGCCCTCTTCAACCGGAAAGAGAAT
>CBHEUU010000396.1:0-5114 GCA_965990355.1 uncultured Chitinophagaceae bacterium | reverse complement strand
GAAGAAGAAAATTGGCCAGTATAAAACCGCCGATCATGAACATAATGGTCGCAACCAGGGAAGGCCATTGCAAAGTACTACGCCCCATAATGGCATGACCGGAAGTGCAGACACCTGCATAACGTGTTCCAAAGCCTACTAAAAAACCTCCTCCAATGAGCATAATAAGCCCACGCAAACTGAACAAACTATTCCATGAAAATATGCTGGCGGGCAATAAACCTCCGTTTGTGGAAATACCATAAGTGCCAAGTTCTTTGGTTAAAGCCGGATCAACCACTACAGGATTGGGATCTGCTATCCATTGGGATGCCAACACAGCACCCATGAGTATACCTGCAACAAAAAACAGGTTCCACGTTTCTTTCTTCCAATCATATTGAAAAAAAGAAATGCCCGCAGGAAAACAAGCTGCGCAAACATGACGCAGGTTGGCTGAAATACCGAAATGCTTATTGCCCAGCAACAGCAATAACGGGACGATCAAACCGATAAGTGGCCCTGCTATATACCAGGGCCAGGGATGCTTTAAAAAATCCATCATAATTACGATTATAGAAGTGTTGTCGGACAAACATATTCCGTTACCCGGAAGCGTCCGGTTTCTTTCAGCGCCTTGAATCCTCCCTGTACGTCCACCAGGTTTTCATAACCACGGGCACGGAGGATAGATGTAAAGATCATGGACCTGTAACCTCCCGCACAATGCACGTACACTTTTTTGTTCTTATCTATTGAAGGCATTACATCATTGATAAAATCCAAAGGCGCATTTACTGCATCAATTATATGTTCACTTAAATATTCACTCTTTTTTCTTACATCAATAACCTGTGTAAAAGGTTCTGCCTGTATTATATCTGCCAGTTCTGCAGCACTGATGCTTTCAATGCTATCCACTTCTTTACCTGCCTGCAGCCAGGCATCGATCCCTCCTTCCAGGTAACCCAATACGTTATCATAACCTACACGGCTAAGCCTGGTAACTGTTTCTTCTTCACTTCCCTTATCCACCACCAGCAACAGAGGCTGCCGTATATCGGTTATCAGCGTTCCAACCCATGGAGCAAAAGAACCGGCCAGGCCTATATTGATTGAATTCGGGATAAAAGCTTTTGCAAATACCTGGGCAGATCTTACATCGAGGATTAAAGCATCCCGCTCATTCGCTATTGCTTCAAATGCTGCCGGATCCAAACCATGAAGACCGCGTGATAATACTTTATCAATACTTTCATAACCGCGTATATTCATCAGCACGTTGGAAGGAAAATAAGCAGGCGGAGGAACCAGCCCGTCTGTCACTTCTTTTATAAATTCATCACGGGTGAGGTCCGGGCGCAGTGCATAGTTTACCCGTTTCTGGTGACCCAATGTATCAGTGGTTTCCCGGCTCATATTTTTACCACAGGCACTTCCCGCTCCATGTGCCGGGTAAACGATAATATCATCAGCAAGAGGCATGATCTTTTCTCTCAATGAATCATACAAATAACCCGCCAGTTTATCCTGTGTAAGATCGGCCTTTACTTTCTGAGCAAGATCGGGCCGGCCCACATCACCAATAAAAAGAGTATCACCACTAAACAAAGCCACTTCTTTTCCATTTTCATCCAGCAAGAGATAACAGGTGCTTTCCATAGTGTGTCCCGGTGTATGGATCACGCGGATCCTGACTTTTCCCAATTGTAATTCCTCCTGGTCCCAGGCCGGATAAAAATCAAAAGCGGGCTCGGCTGTCGGTCCATATACGATCTTTGCCCCGGTTTTTCTTGCGAGGTCAAGATGCCCCGATACAAAATCTGCATGAAAATGCGTTTCAAGTACGTATTTGATTTTGGCACCATTACTTTCTGCTTTCTTTATATAAGGCTCCACCTCCCGAAGAGGGTCCACCACAGCGGCTTCCCCATCACTTTCGATATAATAAGCCCCCTGGGCCAGGCATCCGGTATAGATTTGTTCGATTTTCATATTAGTTGTTTTAGACCCCAAAAATGCGTTTACAATTTTGTTCCATCTATGACATTAGTCACATTAGCTCCATTATTTGGTCAGTTCAAGCAATAAAATATATATGCCCATAACCAACACAAACCAGCCAAATCCTTTTTTCAGTTTCCAGGAAGGAATAAAGCGGCTTAAATACATGCCAGCGATCAGGCCGGAAAAAGCAATGACCACGATCCTGATCAACAACCACCAGTCGAAATGAAAATAACCGAGATCAGATATGACACCAAAAAAGGAGTTGAGTGTGATGATCATGAGTGATGTACCTACTGCCATTTTCATTGGCAGCCGGGCAAAAAAGATCAGTGCGGGAATAAGGAGAAATCCTCCGCCGGCCCCCAGCAAGCCTGTGATCAATCCTACTGCCGCTCCATAAACAACCAGCCAAAGCGGGCGCTTTTTACCAGTATCCGGTTGTGATGCTCTTTGCCCTTTACTGAAGATCATTGCTGCTGCTGCTACAATCATTAACAATGCAAACAATATCATTGTTACCAAACTGGTGTGCAACTCAACATTACCGATCGTAAAAAGTACAGCTGGCAGACGGGATATCAGGAAATGCCGGGTAAGATAGACAGTGGCGATAGAGGATGAACCAAACAGAAGCCCTACCCTCATATCCACCAGTTTCTGTTTGAAATGACCTATAAAACCAAATAAGCTGACAGCACCAACTATGAATAGCGAGTAAGAAGTAGCCAGCAAAGGAGATATCCTGAAGAGATAGACCAGCACAGGCATCGTAAGAATTGAGCCACCACCTCCGATCAGGCCCAGTGAAAGCCCTATCAATAAAGATGCAGCATATCCCATTATTTCCATGGTAAAAATTATACTGCAAAAATGTAAAAGATCAATTGCCCGGACGGTGACCAAAATCACTTAGCAGCCTGATCATCTTTGATCCATTCAAATGAATTACGGTGAATAATGATCCAGCCGTTCTTTTCCATCTTTTTCATTAACCGGCTTATCACTTCTCTTGAAGAGTTGAGATCAGTGGCAATATCCTGGTGGGTCAGACGCACATGTTTTCCCAATTGCTTTACCTGTTTTTTCAGGTAAAACTCCAGCCGTTCATCCATATTCTTAAAAGCGATTTCACTGACCGTATTCAGCAGTTCCTGGTACCGCGAACGATAGGAATTAATAACAAAATAATGCCAGCTCTTGTATTCACTCATCCATTTATCCATATAGGAGAGCGGGATCAGCAAAACAGTCGCATCTGTTAGCGCACTGGCCAGCACACTGCTTGTTTCCTGCCTGTAACTGCACACCATAGACACTGCACAAGCCTGGCCAGGTTGAATATGATACATAAAGAATTCCCCCCCTTCCTCGTCTTCCTGGTAAAGCTTGATCACTCCTTCCACTACAAGGATGGCTGAACGGATAACCTGGCCTTTACGGAGCACGATACTGCCTGCAGATATTTCTTTAACAACACCTGCTTTTTCCATTTCTCCATACAATTCAGGTTCCAGTCCGGGGAATAGGCCAGACAGTTGTTCGGCATTCATATTCTTACGTTTGTAAACTCTTTAAAGCATTTAGCCGGAAAGAATCTCTTAATACACCAAAATAATTGTGTTTATTGATCAAGCTTTATTCTTATAACAACAAAGGAGTAAGGTGCCAGTAAAACCGGTAATTGCTTTTGTGTCATATTAACCGTGACCTCTTTAGGTGCAATCTTCTCCGGTTCATTAAACGAGTTGACCACATTTAAATCATCATTTTGCAAAACGAGCATCTTCGCTGTTTTGCCAATTTTCTTAACCCCGTTAAGTACGATCTTATTTTGACTAGCCCTGCCGGATACATTTACAACCTTAACAATCACCTCCCTGTTCACCGAATCAATAGATGCTGTCGCATACAAACTATCTTTACCGGCTACCACACTGCCATCAATCGTTACCGGTATTACCTTATTCCCTCTATTCAACGAAAACATTTGCTGCACATAATAATCAGTTGTACCGAATGACTGCAGATTATTCACCCAAATCAGATCAGGCGCCCACTGCCATCCATCCGTATGCGCAAACAACGGCGCATAGGAAGACATTGTCACCACATCAGCATTGCGTTCAAGCCCCGTCATAAACGCCGCTTCAGAAAGTGCGGTCAGCCAGTTGTTTTTATTATTAGGACTCGCTCCTCTGTCACTTTGCGCAGCATATTCTCCTGCAAATATTTTGATGGCATTCCTTGGATAATTATCATAACGCTTTGCATTCGCCAGAAACCAATCAGGTCTGCGATAGTAATGTTCATCAATCAGGTCAATCTGCATGGCACGCAATGTATCATTCAAAAAACTGAACCGTTCTCCATCGGGATCTGTTCCTGAGCTGGCAACAATTTTAATATCCGGATATTTTGATTTGATCGCAGCTTTAAATACCTGCAGCCGCTCCACGTACTGCGGCCCCCAGTTTTCATTCCCTACACCAAGCATCTTAAGATGAAAAGGTGCCGGATGCCCCATATCTGCGCGTACTTTGCCCCATGTGGTAGTAACAGCACCATTCGCAAATTCAATCAGGTCCAGGGCATCCTGCACATAAGGATCCAGATCCTTTAGCGAAGCCAGTTCTGCTGAATTGTACTGACAGGCCATTCCACAATTCAATATTGGTAAGGGTTCTGCACCGATATCATCAGCCAATTGAAAATATTCAAAAAAGCCAAGACCAAAACTTTGGAAGTAATCAGGCGTGAGGCGATGAGCAAATTCAATATTCCAGCGGTTCATCATCAACTGCCTTTCTTCAACAGGACCGATCGTTTTCTTCCATTGATACCTGTTGGAAAGATCAGTTCCTTCTACAATACAGCCTCCGGGGAAACGGATAAAGCCCGGTTTCAGATCGGCTAAACGCTGCACCATGTCTGCACGCATGCCTCCAGGTCTTTGCTTCCATGTATCAGAGGGAAATAAGGAAATCATATCGAGATCAATCGAACCATTTCCTTCAAACCAGATATTCATTTTTGCCTTCATCACTGTTTCAGATGCAGTGAGGCTGCCTTTTACTTTATGCCATCCGCTGCCGGTCTCAGTGGGCACAACAACGGTTTCTCCCCAT
>CBHEUU010000395.1:0-5119 GCA_965990355.1 uncultured Chitinophagaceae bacterium | reverse complement strand
CTGTTAGATGATTATTTTCAATAGGATTCAAAAAGTTTTTCGTTTACATAAACCAGGCTTATCTTTTTCCTAAACCTTCTTCTGAAGTAACAACCGGTTTTTCTTTTGACAGCAATTTCGCATTGTCCACCAGCCGGATAAACTCACTCCTGTAGCCTTCATCATCTGAACCACGGGCACCTTTTGCAAGACTTACCACCTGGTCGAACGAAGCATTTCCCTTGAATTCAGACTGGCGCAGCAATAATCCCATCTCTGCTACTGAAGCAGCAAAACGGAAATTGTTGGATGTTTTTCCCAATGCCAGCACTTCATTCTTTACTGCTTTTTCCAGCAAGCGGCTGGTATTGCCATCCGGTGCTTTGTAACGGAATTTAACAGTGAACATCTCATTGCCTGAACCAGCTGTCGCCGGTTTGACTTTACCGTTCTGGTATTTCAACGGATCAACAGTTGTCAGAAAATCACTCTTCACTCCTACCGGTATGATCTCATACAATGCCGTAACCGTATGCCCGCTGCCGAGTTCTCCCGCATCTTTTTTATCATCATTGAAATCCTCTTTGGCCAGCATCCTGTTTTCATAACCGATAAGGCGATAGCCCTGCACAACAGCAGGATTGAATTCCACCTGCAGTTTCACATCTTTGGCAATAGTGAATAAAGTGCCGCCAAATTCATTCACCAATACTTTTTTGGCTTCACTGATGCCATCTATATAAGCATGATTGCCGTTCCCTTTATCTGCCAGCTTCTGCCTCTTATTGTCTTTATAATTTCCCATGCCATAACCCAGCACTGTCAGGAATACACCTGTCTTACGCTCCTTTTCTATCAATCTCTCCATTGCATCATCACTGCTTTCACCTACGTTGAAATCACCGTCGGTACAAAGTATCACGCGGTTGTTGCCGCCTTTCACCAAAAATTGATTCGCTGTATTATAAGCCAGGCGGATGCCTTCACCACCAGCAGTGGAACCACCAGCCTCCAGGTTATCGATCGCATCTTTTATTTTGATCTTATCGCTGCCGGATGTGGGTTTCAGCACCAATCCCGCTGCACCTGCATACACCACAATTGACACTTTATCCTGCTCCCTCAATTGATCAACCAGCATTTTCATGGAAGCTTTCACCAGCGGGAGTTTATTAGGATCGTCCATTGAACCGGACACGTCGATCAGGAATACCAGGTTGGATGCAGGCAGATTATCTACCGGAATCTTTTTCCCCTGCAAACCGATCAGCACCAGTTTGTGATCTTTATTCCAGGGTGCATCAGATATTTCTGTGTTGATGGAAAAAGGATGTTCACCGGCAGGTTGGGGATAATCATACTTAAAATAATTAATCATTTCCTCAATACGCACTGCACCTGCAGGTGGCAACTGACCCTGGTTTAGATAACGGCGAACATTACTATAGGATGCTGCATCCACATCAATAGAGAAAGTGGAAAGCGGATTATCTGATGCTGCCAGGAAGCGTGTTTCGTTGATCGCATCATAATCTTCTGTATTGAACTGAACAGGTTTTTGATCTTTGTAGAAACCATTATTGCCATTGCCGCGTACACGCATTGACCGGGCATACCCATTGACCACTACACCAGCAACTTTTCCCTGCAACGCTTGCGAAGGAGCTCTTTTTTGCAAATAATCCATCGATCCTGCCATATCTCCTTTTTCAGTTGTAATAATTACTTCTTCCAGTTTATGAACAGAAGGCGCCAATGAAACATTTACTTCCGTTTGACCTTTAATCTTTACTTCCTTCGTAGTAAAGCCAACAAATGAGAATGAAAGTGTTACTTTATCACTGCTGACATTGATCTGGTACGTTCCATCATTTTCAGACGTTGTACCAGTTTTTGTTCCTTTTTCCACTATCGCCACTCCAGCAAGAGCATTTCCTGCTTCATCCGTTATTTTACCATGCACTGTATGAACATTCATGGGGCGGAATGCAAACAAGCAAATCGCGATGGGTACCAACATAAAAATTATCCGTTGCATAAGATTTGTTTCCAAATTGGATGTGTCATTCAAAAAAATTGCACACGATTGTTTAAAAAAAACTGTTAAAGAAACATTCCCCCTCAAAAAGCTTCCGGATTATCACTACGTGATTTCAGCAGTTATTTACTAATTTTAGCGGCGTGTCTTTTATTAAGAACATACAGGACAACTCACTGAGTGATAAAGAACTCGTATCCCGCTACAAGGATTCGGGCGACCTGGCCGTGCTTGGCCAGCTATACCAGCGTTATATGGAGCTGGTGTATGGTGTTTGCCTTAAATACTTCAAGGAACCGGAAATAGCCAAAGATGGCGTGATGCACATATTTGAAGAGCTGGTATTGAAATTGCGCAAACACGAAGTGGACAATTTTAAAGGCTGGCTGCATCAACTGGCTAAAAACCACTGCCTGATGCAGTTGAGAACACCCCGGAACCTGAAAACAGTGGAATTCAAAACAGAGCTTGTGCAAAGTGAGGAAAATGTGCATCTGAATGGCGTATTGGAAAAAGAGGAAAATTTCCTGAAACTGGAACATTGCATCGGTACGCTGGTAGAAGAACAAAGCCAGGCTATCCGGCTGTTTTACCTGGAAGGAAAATCCTATCATGAGATAGCCAGTGCCACCGGCAGGGATTGGAACCAGGTGCGCAGTTTTATCCAGAACGGAAGAAGGAATCTGAAAATATGTATGGAAAAAAATGAAAGTATTGTAAATACAACCAATCAATAAATTCGATAGTGCAGGAAGAAAACAACCATATTTCATTCACCGCCGATGATATCCGGAAATATCATGAAGGGAAGCTTACGCCTGCAGAAATGCATGCACTGGAAAAAGCAGCCCTTGAAGATCCTTTTCTGGCAGACGCTCTGGAAGGTTATGCTGTTGACAGCGTAAGCCTGCCTGCAGATACGGATGAATTGAAAAGAAGGTTGGCGGAGAGGCTGGAGGATAAAAAAGTGATCCCATTGGCTGCTCCTTCCAAATCCTTTGGCTGGTTAAGGGCGGCTGCAATGATCGTGGCAGCAGCTGGCGCTGGTTTATTGGTTTACAAACTGGGGGTTGATAATAAGGATAAAAATATTGCACAAACAACGGTACAGGAAATAACAAAGCCTGACAGCGCAACAACACCTTCCACGGCAGCAGTAGACAGTGTTGCAAAAACAACTACAGCAACCACTACCACTGTACAGCCAACTACAGTAAAAGATTCGCCTACTCATAAAGCCGCAGACAATAAGGACAAACCGGCAACAAACCCGGTTATTCCTCCTGCACCTGCTCAATCTGAACAAGCGGCTCCATCAACGTTACTGGAACAAAAAGTCGCCGGTATTGCAACAAAGAGTGAGAGACCAAAAGAAAAAATATACACAGATACCACAGATACTGTAAACGGCTTTGCGGCTATTCAGCAGGATAGATACCAAGCTGAACGTGTAGATGATTTGAAAAAACAACAAGCTACCGCCAATGTTGCACTAAACAAGGCCCGCCGCAATATGGCCTTCATGCAAAACAATATTTTCCGCGGAAAGGTGACCGATTCACAAAACAATCCCCTCCCTTTTGCCAATATCACCAATAGCCGCGATAATGTGGGCACTTACAGTGATGCGCAGGGTAATTTCGTGCTTACCTCACCCGACTCTGTGATGGACGTGCAGGTGCGTTCACTGGGATTTGAAAATAATAATACGCAACTTCAAAATGGCATTACCGGCAACAAAGTGGTGTTGAAAGATGACCGCAGCCTTACTGAAGTGGTGCTCAGCAATAAAAAAGTAAATACCCGTTTGCGCGACGGCAATATGGTGTTGGAAGAACCGGAACCGGCAGACGGCTGGAGCAATTATGATACTTATCTCGCCAACAACCTCAATATACCGGACACTTATAAAAACAAGCAATCCGGCGGCGGTGAAGTGGAACTCTCTTTTGAAGTAAACCAATTGGGAGAGCCTGTCAATATTAAAGTGATCAGGTCCCTTTGCGAAGTGTGCGACAAGGAAGCCATCCGCCTCCTCAAAGAAGGCCCGAAATGGAAACGGAAGGCGAAGAAAGGAAAGCGGACAACGGTAACCATTCCCTTTTAAATTCCCTCAGAAAAAAAAGGTTCCCACAAAGCACACAACGGTCCACAAAGGGCTATTGCTGATTGGTAGACAGATCACGTTCTCCCGAAATATGCTGAGCGTTACTTTCTTTATGAGCTTATTCTTTGTGGACCTTTGTGTACTTTGTGGGAGCCTATCATATTCCCTATCTTTGACACAATACTCTAACCAAAAACCATCTCAATGAAAAGGCTACTACTCTCAGCGATTGCTGCGTTTCTGCTCATTTGCGGAAATGCCCAGGTAAAAACACCTGCCCCCAGTCCAACTCAAACCGTAAAACAGGATTTCGGTATTTCAGCAATTGAATTATCCTATTCCCGTCCCGGTATCAAAAACAGGAAAATGTACAGCGATATTGCACCTGCAGGACAGGTATGGCGTACAGGTGCCAATAACGCCACCACACTCAATTTCGGTGATGAAGTGATCATCGGCGATACAAAAGTTCCAGCTGGCAAATATGGATTGCTCAGCATCCCCGGCAAAAAAGAATGGACGCTCATCATCAGCAAACAAACCAATGTGACCAGCCCTGCTGCTTACAAACAGGAAAGCGATGTGGTACGCGTGAACGTGCCCGTTACCAAACTGAAGAAAGCTGTGGAAACATTCACCATCGAATTTGCCAATGTAAAACCCACTACCTGCGACCTGCAACTGATGTGGGGAAATTCTGCAGTAAGCCTGCCGATCAAAACAGATGTTGATTCCCGCATTATGGCTTCCATTGATGCAGCAATGAAAACAGATAAGCCACCTTACGCACAGGCCGCTCAATATTATATGGACAATGGCAAAGACCTTAACCAGGCCCTTTCATGGTTCAACAAAGCAATCGAGCTACAACCCGATGCTTACTGGGTGCAACACCAATGGGCCAACTGCCTGGCTAAACTTGGCAAAAAGAATGAAGCTACCGCCGCTGCTGAACGTTCCAAAGAACTGGCAGCAAAAGCGAAGAATGATGATTA
>CBHEUU010000394.1:0-5129 GCA_965990355.1 uncultured Chitinophagaceae bacterium | reverse complement strand
TGGATAAAGCAGGTACAGGTGATTATAAACTGATGGAAAAAGTGAATGATGAATTTGTGAAGGAGTTGAAAAAAAGAAAAGAACTCAGTTCTATCTTCAGCTTTTATAGTGCCAGCTTCCCGCAATACATGCTGAAAGTAGACAATGATATCGCACAGCAAAAAGGAGTCAGCATTGACAATGCGATGAACACGCTTTCCACCCTGGTGGGAAGTAACTACGAGATCAGTTTTATCAATTTTGGCCGGCAGTATAAAGTGATCGTGCAGGCAGGTGCACAATACAGGGCATTGCCGGAAGATATCCTGAAATTGTATGTAAAAAATGATAAAGAAGAGATGGTGCCTTTTTCCGCGTTTATGAAAATGGAAAAAGTATATGGGCTTTCAGAGATCACGCGGCATAATATGTACAATTCAGCAGAGATCAGCGGATCGGCATCGCCGGGCTACAGTAGTGGTGAAGCCATCAAAGTGATCAATGAAGTGGCTGCAAAAACATTGCCGAGGGGTTTTGGTATTGACTGGGCCGGTATCTCAAAAGATGAAGTGGCGCAGGGAAACCAGGCAGTATATATCTTCCTTATATGTTTAGGATTTGTGTATCTCATCCTTGCTGCACAATATGAAAGTTTTATTTTGCCTTTGGCAGTAATCCTTTCTTTACCGGCTGGTGTGTTCGGTGCATTTCTCTTCCTGAAATTGCTGGGGCTGGAAAATAATATCTATGCCCAGATCGCGATGGTAATGCTGATCGGTTTATTAGGTAAGAACGCCGTATTGATCGTGGAGTTTGCTGTGCAAAAGCATCGCTCGGGTTCTACCGTATTAAATGCAGCGCTCGAAGGCGCACGGGTAAGGTTCCGGCCTATCCTGATGACATCATTTGCGTTTATCGCAGGCTTGATCCCTTTAGCGCTCGCGAGCGGTCCCGGTAAGATCGGTAACAGGACCATCGGCACAGCTGCAGCAGGTGGCATGTTGTTCGGGACCATCTTTGGTGTGCTTATCATACCCGGGCTCTATTACATATTCGGCAAGATCGCAGAAAAGCGCTTGCTGATAAAAGATGAAGAAGAAAATCCTTTAACAGAAGAAATTGATAACAATGTTTAAACTGAAAATAAATCATTGTCTTGTTGTGTTGGGTCTTTGCCTGGCTCTCGTCAGCTGCAAGATCCCTGCAGTGCTGCAGCGACAGGAAAACAAGACTGTTCCCGGTTCTTATGGTAACAGCAACGATACCACTAACAGCGGTGCAATTGAATGGAGACAATTCTTTACAGATAAAAACCTGTTGAACCTGATCGATACCGCCCTCAGGAATAACCAGGAATTGAATATCACTTTACAGGAAGTAGAGATCGCACGCAACGAGATCCGGATGAAGCAACAACCTTTGCTGCCCTCTGTCAGTCTCGGTGGCGGTGTGGGCCTGGAAAAAGTAGGCCGCTATACCAGCCAGGGTGCCGGTGATGCTACTACAGAAATCAAACCTGGCAAAGAAATGCCTGATCCACTGGCAGACTTTCGCATTGCTGCAGTTGCCAACTGGGAAGTGGACATCTGGAAAAAACTACGCAATTCAAAGAAGGCCGCTATTACACGTTACCTCTCCACTGAAGAAGGAAAGAATTTCGTGATCACGAATCTGGTTGCTGAAGTAGCCGACTCTTATTATGAGTTGTTGGCATTGGATAACCAGTTTGAAATTGTGAAGCAGAATATCGAGTTGCAAAAAAATGCGCTGGAGATTATCAAAGTGCAGAAAGAAGCTGCACGTGCTACAGAACTGGCAGTGCAGAAATTTCAGGCTGAGGTGTTGAAGACCCAGAGCCTGGAATATGATATCTTGCAACAAATAAAGGAAACAGAGAACAGGATCAATTTTCTATTGGGCCGTTATCCGCAGGATATTCCCCGGGAGAAAGCAAATTTCCTGGCAGTAGTGCCTGCAATGATTAATTCCGGCATTCCTTCGCAATTGCTTGCCAACCGTCCGGACATCAAACAATCGGAGCTGGACTTAGCAGCAGCCAAACTGGATGTAAAAGTGGCGCGTGCGGAATTCTATCCATCATTTGGTATTTCGGCAGCATTGGGTTTCCAGGCATTCAACCCGACTTACCTGTTCCGCCTGCCGGAATCCTTATTGTATTCTATTGCAGGCGATATTGCCGGTCCGCTGATCAACCGCAATGCGATCAAAGCAGAGTTTTTGAATGCAAATGCAAGACAAGTCCAGTCTTTGTACAATTATGAAAAAACGATCCTGAATGCGTATATCGAAGTATCTACACAGTTGTCGAATATCAGTAACCTGGAGAAGAGCTATGATCTGAAATCGCAGCAGGTGGATGCTTTAACGAAGTCGATAGATATTTCGGGGGATTTGTTTAAGAATGCAAGGGCAGATTACCTGGAGGTGTTGATGACACAGCGGGATGCACTGGAAGCGAAGCTGGAATTGATAGAAACGAAAAAGGAGCAGATGAGTGCGATAGTGAAGGTATACAGGGGATTAGGTGGAGGATGGAGATAAAATCGCCTACTGATTAAAATCATTTCCCCTTGCCCTCCAAGTCATATATGCAAAGTAGCTTACCTGCTATTTTTACAGCAGATTCATTTAATCTCAAAAAAATGACAGCTACTTTGCATATATCACCTTCCAAACACATTTATGAGCTGCAACAGGAGTTCAGCAAAACGTATCCTTTTCTTCGCCTGGATTTTTACCTGAACCGCCCTGTTGAATCCGGCCGCCCCCTGCTGACCAAAAAATTGATCAAGGACTCATTCTTACTTAAAGATGCCGGATTAAAAAAAGAGGGTGACCTGGACATCAGCGGAACAATCACTGTTGCTGCATTGGAGAAGATCATTGCTGAAAAATATGAAATGACTGCCCAGGTTGTCCGCCGCTCGGGAAGTATTTGGCTGGAAACCACAATGACAGATGACTGGACGTTGCAACAGCAAAATGAACATGGCCGCGAGATAACGACCCATGGTATTATGCCCGAAGATGCTCCCGGTGATTTTGACCTGGAAAGGAACACCTGATCAGTAGCGAAGATTGTTCAAACGCGAAGGGTCTGGCAGGATGATCTTGCCCTCTTTGATCTCTATCAGTTTTTCTGCTTTAAAATCACTTAGGGTCCTGATCAGTGATTCTGTGGCGGTACCCACATATTGTGCTATCTCTTCCCTCGATATTTCAATTGTCTTTTTCTCCCCACCCGGGTTTAGTTTTTTATAGATCTCCGTTAACCCATTGGCCACCCGCTTGCGAAGGGAACTGTAAGCAAGATGCAGCAGCCTCTCTTCTTTTTCTTTTACGTTTTTTGTAATGAGCCGGATAAATTTAGCAGCAACACCCGGATCGCCATGAATCATTTGCAGAAAATCATCTTTGGGCACCTGGATGATCTCAGCATTCTCCACTATCACCGCACTGTCGTCATATGCCCCATCATTAATAATGGATGTGTAACCTAAAAAATCACCTTCATTGAAAAGATCAGTAATATACTCCTTCCCATCTTCGTGCGACTTGAATGCCTTTACCTTACCCTTTGCCAGGTAATATAAAAACCGGGGCCGCTTGCCTTCCTGGTAAAGCGTGTGCTTTTTGTCGTAGGAAACGATTTCATATTTTTCCGCCACTTGTTGTATAAGACCAGTAAGTTTCGCATCTTTCATAAATGCGTTCAGTCCTGCAGCATCGGAAGAGTACTGATTGTTTAATATTTCCGCCTTTTTTAACCTTATTTCAATTGCATTCAGCAATTCTACTTCTTCAAATGGCTTGGTAATATAATCATCGGCGCCCATTTCCATGCCTTTACGGAAATCAAGCCTCTCTGTTTTGGCTGTCAGGAATATAAAGGGCGTGTACTGCGTATCCGCATTTTTCCTGAGCAGATGTAATACGCCATAGCCATCCAGTTCAGGCATCATGATATCACATACGATCACATCCGGCTTTTCCCGGAGAGCAGCTTCAACGCCTTTCTTTCCGTTCTCAGCAGTAAACACTTTATATCCTGCAAGCTGAAGAATTTCGGCTGTATTTTCCCGGATATCCGTATTGTCGTCTATAACGAGTATGGCTTTCATGATTAAGTTATTAATGATGGGGAATAAAAAGATCAAATTGTGTTCCTTCGTTCAATTTGCTTTCCAACTTTATCTCTCCGTTGAGAATATCAAGATATCTTTTAATAATATGCAAACCAAGCCCGGTGCCCTGGATGTTGACAGCATTTTTTGCCCGGTAAAAACTGCTGAACAAATGTTCCTGTTCATCAACAGGGATGCCAATTCCTTTATCCTTGACCATTATATATAGTCCCTCCCCCGTTGTTTGCGTATGCAGATAGATAGACTCCCCTTCGCCAGAGAACTTTATGGCATTGCTCAACAGGTTAACAATAATATTTTTAAGCATTTTTTTGTCTGAGATGCAGGCGCGGCTTCCTTCATGATGAACAGAAAATTGCTGCCCCGGCTTTAATAAGCCTTTCATCTCATCTACTATATCCCCGATAAATTCTTCCGGCTCGAATGATACAGGATGAGCTTCCACTTTTCCCTCATCGAGTTTGCCCAGGGAAAGAAAATCTTCCAGCAGCTCATTCAGATGTTTTACAGAACTCCGGATCTTCTCCACATGCCGTTCCCGTTGTGCCTGTTCTTCTGTTTGTTTATATTTTGTTATCAATGCAGCAGACGAAAGTACGGTGCTGAGCGGTGTCCTGAATTCATGGGAAGCCATTGACACGAACCGGCTTTTTATCTCATTCAGTTGTTTTTCTTTATCCAGCGCTTCACTAAGATCCTTTTGCGATTCTTCCAGCTTCTTCAATGCCTCTTTCAATATCAGCGTTCTTTCTTCCACCTTTCCTTCAAGCTGTGTATTCAGCTTTTGCATGTTATGCGTCATGTTTTCCAGTTCTTTTTGTTGCTGGAGAATATCCTGTTCATGCTTTTTCCGCTGGGTAATATCAACAATAAATGCAATGACAAATAATTCTTCTTCTCTTTTATAAAAGCTAAGACTTACTTCCACCGGTATTCCGGAACCGTCTTTCCTTTTTCCATAAAGATCACGCCCATGCCCCATTT
>CBHEUU010000393.1:0-5138 GCA_965990355.1 uncultured Chitinophagaceae bacterium | reverse complement strand
GCATCAAGTCCGATACCTATTTTTTTAGTGAATGCATATTCAACACCAAGTCCGAAGTTAGCGGCAAATTTGCTTTTACTGTCAAAGCCAGGGAGGTCTTTATCATCTGAATTGTTCATCCAGCTCAGTTGCGGAGTTCCCTTCACGCTTAATGTCCACTTATTATCCTGAGCTTTGAGTGTACCGGCAGAAGCCAGTAGGGCGATAGCGATAACGCTGAATAGTCTTTTCTTCATAATTAAAATATTTCTTTAACATTAAATCTCGTCTGTTACTGTACAATGATCTTAATAGCGCTATTCAGGAACAAAATTCGTTACAGACTACCTACCGGAAAATGTCTGTTTGTATGTTTTTTTTGTCTATTTAGGAACAAGTATGTTAATGACTGGTTATCTTATTAACAATAATTCTCAACCTGAAAATTATAAGTTAAGAATCTGAACAATTCCCGGGTTGCAACGTTATTGCGTTTTTCTTTTACTGTTTAGGCCTCTTCACGGCGTTGTATAATATAAATACCAGCTGTTCTTTATTATATTTGCCCCGTGAAAAAATGGGCCGCTATCATATTCTTGTTTCTTGCTACAGCAGGCACTTTCTATCCCTGCTGCCTGGATGATGATTGTGCCGGTGAAACGACTTCAGCCAGTACCCACTCTCCCGGCGAAGAAAATGATAAAGGTTTTTGCTCTCCTTTCTCTGCTTGTGCTTCCTGCGCTGCTTCTGAAGAGATCTCCATAGGCAGCTTCAGCTTTCAACAGTTGAAACCCGCACCGGTCAGGTACAGCGCTTATATTATTTCCAATGGTGAAGAAGTGTACTCTTCTTTGTTTCAGCCTCCCCGGCATTGCTGATACTATTTACAGCAAACAAGATTTTCACATTTCACAAACCAAATAATGAAATATTTATTGACAGGTATTATCCTGTGCTGCTTCATGTTCGCAGCCCAGGCGCAGCACACTTTTACAGCAACGATCATCAGCGATAATAAATCTCCTTTACCCGGTGCTACTTTTAACTGGAAAGAAAAGAGCAGGTCATTTATTGCCGACTCAACAGGCAAAATTGTTCTTGCCAATATCCCTGATGGCGTACAGACTTTTGTTATTTCACATGTAGGCTTTGCAGATAAAACGGTTACATACACTTTCCCGCTTGCGGAAGCAGGCATGATCACTATTGAAATGGAAACAAAAGAAGAGGAAGGGGATGAAGAAGAAGTAGTGGTCACCGCTACACGGACCAGTCGCACCATTGCCAATACGCCTACCCGCACGGAAGTGATATCAGGAGAGGAACTTGCAGAAAAAGGGAACATGAAGCCCGGCGAGATCCGGATGGTGCTGAATGAAAGTACGGGCATTCAAACACAGCAAACTTCCGCTACATCCTACAATTCCGGTATACGCATTCAGGGCCTGGATGGGCGCTACACGCAGATACTACGCGATGGATATCCATTGTATGCCGGATTTTCCGGAGGCTTATCCATTCTTCAGATTGCCCCGCTTGATCTCCGGCAGGTAGAAGTGATCAAAGGATCGTCTTCCACTTTGTATGGAGGCGGGGCTATTGCAGGTTTGGTAAACCTTGTATCCAAAACGCCAGGTGCTGAAAGAGAACTCAGCTTTATTGCAAATGCCACCACTGCCAGCGGGCTTGATCTTAGCGGTTTTTATAGCGAACGTTATGGAAAAATTGGGTTGACCGTGTTTGGCTCACGTAATAGTAATGCGGCTTTTGATCCTGCAGATATTGGATTAACAGCTATTCCAAAATTTGAACGTTATACTATTAACCCCCGGATGTTTATTTATGGAAAAAAGACCACCGCAGATATTGGCATCAGTTATATTACGGAAGACAGGATAGGTGGTGATGTTAATTATATAAAGAACGGCGGAACGGGTTTTTTTGAGAAGAATAATACAGACCGCGTCACCGTGCAATTTGGAATAGCCCACCGGTTGAATGAAAATTCAACTATTCAACTGAAGAACAGCTATAGCCAGTTTGACCGTTCCATAGCGATCCCTTCTTATCAATTTGATGCACGGCAACGGTCCTCTTTTTCTGAGCTGACCTGGAACCGGAGGGGTAAGAAAGCAGATTGGGTGATTGGAGCCAACCTGCTCACAGATAAGCTGAAAGAAAAACCTTTATCTCCTGACCCTGTTCGTGATTACAACTATAATACAGTAGGTGTTTTTGTTCAGAATGCCTGGTCGGTTTCAGATGTATTTACACTGGAAACAGGCCTGCGTGGTGATTATGTAAATGAATACGGATTTGAACTGTTGCCGCGTGTATCTGCCATGTACAAAGTTACTCCAAAGATCACTGTCCGTGCCGGTGGCGGTTTTGGTTATAAATCACCTACCATATTTACGGAAGATGCGGAACGTAACCAGTTCCGTCATATCCTGCCTGTTGATATCAACACTACACGCAACGAACGGTCTGTTGGCGGTAACGCCGATATCAATTACAGAACAAATATTGGCAAGCTTGGCTTCAGCCTCAACCACCTGTTTTTCTACACCAGGCTGAACCGCCCAATGGTATTGGTGAATGCAGGTGGTAATATGATGGAATTTATGAACTCTCCCGGTCACCTTGACACCAGGGGAATGGAAACCAATCTGAAACTGACCTATCATAATTTTAAACTGTTTGTAGGCTATACGTATACAGATGCCAATACACATTTCAACGATGATAAGCTATGGATGCCACTTACTGCCCGCCACCGGCTCAATAATGTACTGATGTACGAAGTGGAGGATAAATGGAAAATCGGACTGGAAGCATACTACTACAGCCGCCAGCAGCTGAGTGATGGAAGTTTTGGTAAATCATACTGGATCACCGGGTTCATGGCAGAAAAGATCTGGGAAAAGTTTTCTGTGTTTATCAATTTTGAAAATTTCACGGATACACGCCAGACAAAGTTTGACAAGATATATACCGGCACTATCGATAACCCTGTTTTCAGGGATATCTATGCACCAGTTGATGGTTTTGTAATGAACGGGGGTATTAAACTGAGGCTATAAATTACCGGGCAAAATAAAAACCCCGGTTTTGGGGATATTTAGTCACCATTTTAAGGCATTTGCGGCTTATATATTTCATGTAGATTTGATTGATCAATCTTAATGAATGTCTATAGCGCTAAAAAAACAAGCAACCCTGCCGCCTGGCAGCTTCAGTGATTTACTAAAACAAACACCGGACCTGGCAGGCAGGCAGCGGTTTGCTTCCATTGATATTCTCCGTGGTGCGATCATGCTGATCATGGCAATAGACCATGTGCGGCATTTTTTGCATCAGCCTGCAATGAGTGATGAACCCACCAACCTGGCTACTACTACACCCATATTATTTTTTACCCGGGTGATCACACATTTCTGTGCGCCGGGTTTTCTTTTTTTATCAGGTATTTCTGCTTTCATCAGCGGGCAATGGAAAACAAAACAGGAGTTAAGTTTCTTCCTCATCAAAAGAGGATGCTGGCTGCTCTTTGTAGATATGGTGATCATTGGTTTCAGCTGGCGGCTTGATCCATTGTTTCATGTGCTGCCCCTGCAGGTGATATGGGCTATCGGATGGAGCATGATCATTCTTGGTATACTGGTGAGGACCTCCATAAAAGTGATCGCGGTAGTTGGGATCTTACTTTTTGCAGGACATAATATCACGGATTATCTAAACCTCCCGCAACAAGGAGCTGCAGGCACTTTGATGAAACTGCTATTGACCACCAGGTTTGAAGTATTACCTATTAGTGAAACAAGGGTAGCCCTGGCTATCTATGCCATATTGCCCTGGTCAGCCATTATGTTGCTCGGGTATGCGATGGGATATTTATTCAAAAACGATTTTCCCGAGGCGCGGAGAAGACAGATATTCTTACTGACAGGAATTGGATTGGTATTGTTGTTTATAGCGTTGCGTTTGATTAATCAATATGGCGACCCTTCACCATGGACTTCACAAAAGAATGCAGTGTATACAATGCTTTCTTTCCTGAATGTAACCAAGTACCCGGTATCATTACAATATAGTTGCATGACGCTGGGGCCTTTGCTGATCATCCTGGCAATAACGAAAGGAAAGCAGAATGCATTTACCCGGTTCCTGTGCGTATTCGGGAAAGTGCCTTTCTTTTATTATGTGCTGCATTTTTTTCTTATTCATGCTATTACTGCCATCGTCTTTTTTGCAACCGGTCATTCATGGGCCGAAGCAAATGACCCGGCTTCCCTTGTTTTTTTCCGCCCGGTTAATTTTGGAGTGAGTTTAGCTGCTGTATATCTTATCTGGCTGCTGGTGATCGCTATTTTGTATTTCCCCTGCCGGTGGTTTTACAGGTATAAAGCCAGCCATAAGAAATGGTGGCTAAGTTATATTTAAACTCTTTGCTTATTCTTTATACCGCCTGATCAACTGAAGGTTTTCCCGGTAGTTTTCACCAACAGTAATATCTGTTCCTGCCACCTTCAGCCTGTTTTTATCAATCACTTCGATATGATTCATATTGACCAGGTAAGAACGATGAACGCGTATAAAAGTATCGGCAGGCAAAAGGCCAGCCAGGTTTTTCATGGTCATATAAGTAAGAAAGTTGCCCTTTGTGGTTTTGAGAAGAATATAATCTTTTACAGATTGGGCGTATAGCAACTCTGTGTGCATCACTTTCACCAGTTTGCCGGATACTTTAAAATACGTGTATTGCTTTTGTTGTGTCTTTTCATCAGGATAGGTTCTGAACAATTTTTCCATGCTCTTTTCAAATCGTTCATAACTGATGGGCTTAAGCAGGTAATCAATCCCATCAAGTTCAAAACCTGTTAATGCATATTCTGAATAGGCCGTGGTGAATATTACTTTCGGAGGGGATTTGAGCGATTTTAGGAACTCAATGCCATTAATGGCCGGCATGCGGATATCGAGGAACATTAAATCGATATTTTCTTTGTGAAGCACTTTAAATGCTTCCAGTGCATTGGGGCATTTTGCAAATATTTCCAGCTGCCCATACCGTTTGATATGTGCTTCAAGTACTTCCTGGGCCAGAGGCTCATCATCCACGATAATACACCTGATCATTCAAGCTTAATATTTAAATT
>CBHEUU010000392.1:0-5154 GCA_965990355.1 uncultured Chitinophagaceae bacterium | reverse complement strand
GATTATACTGAAGACAGTATCAAAAGTCTCGACTGGAAAGAACATATCCGGCTCCGCCCCGGTATGTATATCGGTAAACTGGGTGATGGCTCTTCTCCGGACGATGGTATTTATGTACTGGTAAAAGAAGTGCTGGACAACTGTATTGATGAATATACCATGGGGTATGGCAAAACAGTTGAGCTTACCATTGAAGGCAAACAGGTAACGATCCGTGATTATGGCCGTGGCATTCCCCTGGGTAAAGTGGTGGATGTAGTAAGCAAGATCAACACCGGCGCTAAATACGACAGCAAAGCCTTTCAGAAATCAGTTGGCTTGAATGGTGTAGGTACCAAAGCCGTGAACGCGCTCAGCAATTACTTTAAAGTAACAGCCGTCCGTGAAGGAAAAGAAAAAACAGCCGAGTTTGAAAGAGGCGTGCTGGTAAAAGAGCATAAGGAAGCAAAAAGCGGTGAACAGAATGGTACACTTGTCACTTTCATTCCGGATGAAACAGTTTTCCGCCATTTCAAATTCCATACGGAATTCCTGGAAAACCAGATATGGAATTATTGCTTCCTGAATGCAGGACTGAAGATCATTTTCAATGGCAAAACGTTTATGAGCAAGAACGGTTTGCTTGATCTGCTGCAACGCAAAACGAATGAAGATGAGATCCGCTATCCCATCATACATCTCAAAGGTGACGATATCGAAGTAGCCATTACGCACAATAATGACTATGGCGAAGACATTTACAGTTTTGTGAACGGCCAGCATACCACCCAGGGTGGTACCCATCAGCAGGCATTCCGCGAAGCTTATGTAAAAACAGTACGTGATTTTTTCAAGAAGGATTATGATGCATCTGATATCCGCACCGGTATCGTAGCAGCAGTGTCTGTAAGAGTGGTGGAGCCCGTGTTTGAATCACAAACCAAGACCAAACTCGGTTCTGTGAATGTGGACCTGAATGGTCCTACCATGAAACAATTTGTGAATGATTTCTTTGCCAAAGAGCTGGACAATTTCCTTCACAAGAACAGCGCAATTGCCGATGGCCTTAAGAAAAGGATAGAGCAAAGTGAACGTGAGCGTAAGGAAATGGCCGGTATAAAAAAACTGGCCAACGAAAGAGCGAAGAAAGCCAACCTTCATAATAAAAAACTGCGTGATTGCCGCGTTCACTATAATGATGAACCACCTTCCAAAGGAAAAGAAGAGTTTATTGCAAGGCAACAGGAAACCACCATCTTCATCACGGAAGGTGATAGCGCCAGTGGTTCCATTACCAAGTCGCGCAACGTAGACACACAGGCTGTATTCAGCCTTCGTGGTAAACCACTCAACAGTTTTGGGTTGACCAAAAAAGTAGTATATGAAAACGAAGAGTTCAATTTATTGCAGCATGCACTGAATATTGAAGAAGGAATGGAGGGATTACGGTTCAACAATATTGTGATCGCCACCGATGCGGACGTGGATGGCATGCACATCCGCCTGCTGCTGATGACCTTCTTCCTCCAGTTCTTCCCCGACCTGGTAAAACATGAAAAAGTGTATGTGCTGGAAACACCGCTTTTCCGTGTAAGAAATAAACAGGAAACTATTTATTGTTATGATGAATCGGAAAAACAGGCAGCCATCCGCAAGCTGACCGGCAAACCGGAGATCACCCGGTTCAAAGGTTTGGGAGAGATCAGTCCTGATGAATTTGCCCGTTTCATTGGTCCTGATATGCGCAAACAATTAATGCGGTTGGAGCAGGGCGATCATATCCAGCAATTGCTGGAATATTACATGGGAAAGAATACCATGGACCGCCAGGAATTTATCATCAATAACCTGAAGGTGGAAATGGATAAAGTGGATGAAACGGAAGTAGTGGAAAAATAACAGTAAACCAATACCTGTCCCGGAAACTAATAAACGAATCAGCTTGACAAAACTTGACCTGATAAGAAAATCGAAGGCCCTTTTCATGAGATGGAAATTGCATGGAATTGTGGGTCCTTTTACTGGCGCCATGCAGAATGGTGTATACATGTCCAGGCTCAGCAAATGGAGAAAAGACCATCCTGTAAATGGATACAATGACTGGTACCAGGGCGATTGGGATTATAACCGCCGTGTACTGCTTTATCAAGCCATCAGCAAACAGGAGCATTTACAGAATGCTGCCATTGATTATTTTGAATTTGGCGTTAGCGGAGGATCTTCTTTCCGCTGGTGGGTAGCGCATAACCAGCAGGCAGATTCAAGATTTTTCGGCTTTGATACATTTGAAGGATTGCCGGAAAACTTTGGACCATTTGGAAAAGGATCAATGGCCGCTGCCCTGGAATCGTTGAATATAACGGATCCGCGTGCTTCTTTTTACAAGGGACTTTTCCAGGATACGCTTGTCCCTTTTCTGGAGCAATATAAAAGTACACGCCGCAAGCTGATCCACCTGGATGCTGACCTGTTCAGCGCCACCATTTTCAGTTTGTCGCAATTATATCGTTTCCTGAATGACGGCGATATTCTTTTGTTTGATGAGTTTGCTGTACCCAAACATGAATTCATGGCCTTCCAGATATTCACAGAAAGTTTTTATGTGGATTATGAAGTGATAGGCGCTGCGAATAATTATTTGTTTGTAGCAGTGAAAATAAAGAAACCAGCCTGAGCCTTGCTCAGTAATCAATTTTAATAACCGTAATTTCTCCTATATGATACACATTGTATTTAATCAAGTAGAGGTAGAACTGATGCAGGGTGTGATCGCCCTCGATGAAACCATGACCGGCGAAGTGATACAGATCAAAGATGATTTTGCTGTTGGCCCTCTTGCGGGGATTGATACAGAAGAAGGCTGGAATGCAAGGCTCGAATGGTGGAAAGAATTGGCACAAGGCTCTCCTTATGGAAATGACCTGGTTGGCAGCTTTGACGACCGCCAGACTGTACAGGAAATAAAAAACAAATTGAATGAAAATCCGGAAGAGCAAGTATGGATCTGGATGGGACAGAACCAGCATGATGTGACCGGTTATTACTGGCTGATGCCTCAACTGAAAGACTACCAGGGCCGCGTGATGGTATTGTACATGAACAATCTTCCTTTTATCAATGAGAAAGGACAGATATTTTATCCTTCCTGGCTGCATGAGATACAGGCAAAGGAATTCCTGAAAGCAAAAAAACTCTGCCGTCCCATTACGCTGAGCGAGTTTGAAGTGGACCCTGACGAATGGAAAAAACTGGTGGATGATAATGCTACAGTGCGCATACTGGAAGGTGGTAAAAAAATCGCCGGCAAAGGAGATGATTTTTACGACACGGAGATCACCAAGAACCTGACCAGTGAATGGCAAAAGGCTAATCGTGTTCTCAACAATACACTGAACCGGATGAAGATCAAAACCGGTGACCTATTCCTGATGTGGCGCATGCGCAACCTGATCGGCCAGGGAAAAATAGAAGTGATGGGAGATACCAATAAAGGCTGGAAAGATTTTGATGTGAAACTGCCTGGTGCTTCAAAAGCTGAAACGGCAGCTTCGGCATCTGCTACTGTATAAAGATAAATATGAATATTAAAGCTATCCACCATATCGCCATCCTTACAGATGATTACGAAAAGAGCAAGAGGTTTTATACGGAGGTGTTGGGATTTGAGATCATCAGCGAAACATACAGGGCAGAAAGAAAATCGTATAAACTTGATCTTGCCATTAACGGCCTGTACCAGGTAGAGCTTTTTTCATTTCCCGATTACCGCGAGCGGGGTTCTTATCCCGAAGCAAAAGGATTGAGGCATCTTGCTTTTTTAGTAGAGGATGTGGATGCTGCAGCAAAAGAGCTGAAAGAAAAAGGAGTGGACGTGCAGGAAGTGAGAGTAGATGAATTGACAGGAAAAAGGTTTGTATTCTTTTATGATCCGAACGGACAACCGCTGGAACTGTATGAAGGATAAACCCAAACTTATTCAGGAATAATAGGAAAACAACAATAAAAGATGAGTGCAGCAAAGAACAAATTATCGGATGTGCAAAACAATGACAGTGGCTTGCACGGCCAGTACAAAACCTGGTTTCTTGATTACGCTTCTTATGTAATACTGGAACGGGCTGTGCCTGCTGTGGAAGATGGTTTGAAACCGGTGCAACGCCGGATCCTTCATGCGATGAAGGAAATGGACGATGGCCGTTTCAATAAAGTAGCCAATATCATCGGGCAGGCAATGCAATATCACCCGCATGGTGATGCTTCCATTGGTGATGCGTTGGTGAATATGGGTCAGAAAGATCTGCTGATAGAAACCCAGGGTAACTGGGGTGATGTAAGGACCGGTATGGATGCAGCCGCTCCCCGTTATATAGAAGCCCGCTTAAGCAAATTCGCACTGGAAGTGGCATTTAATGCGAAGACCACTGAATGGCAGCTGAGCTATGACGGCCGCAAGAATGAGCCCGTTACATTGCCTATGAAATTCCCGCTGGTGCTGGCGCAGGGCGCTGATGGTATTGCCGTTGGTCTTTCAACCAAAATATTGCCGCATAACTTTTGCGAACTCATCGAAGCTTCCATTAAATATCTGCGCGGAAAGAAATTTGACCTGTTTCCCGATTTTCAAACCGGTGGTATGGTGGACGTGGCAGAATATAACCAGGGAAAAAGAGGAGGGAAGGTAAAAGTAAGAGCGCACATTGAAGAAGTGGATAAGAAAACCCTGGCGATAAAAAGCGTGCCTTATGGAGTGACCACTACACAGTTGATCGAGTCAATTGTAAAAGCCAATGACCAGGGAAAGATCAAGATCAAAAAAGTGACGGATTATACCGGAGCTAATATTGATATACACGTGGATCTTGCACCCGGTATTTCACCTGATATCACTATTGATGCGTTGTACAAGTTCACCGATTGTGAAATATCCATTTCTCCCAATACCTGTGTGATCGTTGAAATGAAGCCGCAATTCCTGGGTGTACATGATCTGCTGAAGCTTTCTACAGACCGCACAAAGGACCTGCTGGAAATGGAGCTGAAGATCAAATTGGGCGAGCTGCAGGAGAAATGGCATTATACCTCACTGGAAAAAATATTCTTCGAAGAAAAGATCTATAAAGAGCTGGAGAAGAAACATGATACCTGGGATAAAGTGATCGATGCGATTGACAAGGC
>CBHEUU010000391.1:0-5156 GCA_965990355.1 uncultured Chitinophagaceae bacterium | reverse complement strand
CCGTCTTACCGGTAAGGCGGGAAGGAGTCGTTTTAGTTGTGTCGCGCTGAATTAATGATTTGTTGATTTATGTAGAGGTGAGCAACATAAAAGGAAACCTATTTTTGTTTCGGTAACTTAAGGAAGTCCGGTAGTAACAGGTTGCATGGTCAACCTGTTACCATCCGGCACAATTCAATTTTACTTCATATTTCTGTAACATATTAAATTACTCTTGTTAGCAGTTAGTTTTGGTATGCCCCGCTTACTCTTAAGTGGGGCTCTCTTTTTATAAGACCTTCCAGATAATTTTTTGTGATCTATTTGGAATAATGTTTTAAAGCTGTTAATATTGCAACATCATTGCAAAAACCTGACTACGCTTTCTAAACATACGCGAGGTTGGGCAGGAGTTCTCCTGCTTGTTTACCTGTTCATCACAGCTCCGGTTTCCTTATGGCATAATTGTTCACAAGAAGAGCGTTATTCCGTTTCACATAGCGGAAAAGCAGATGTACACAAAAGCTTTTCTGTTGTTTGTAAAATATGTGATCATCATTATGATACTTATCTTGATGGAGCTGTTGCCGAAATTTCTTTTGTCAATGCCGTCTTCGCAAAAATCTTCAATCATCCTGCAGCAGATCAGCTGTTAAGCAATCCATTCTCTCTCTGGTCCAATAAAAGCCCTCCTGCATTTCTTTGATTACAGCCCTTCTTTATTGATGCTGCTGGTTCTGTGACGAATCAGTAGCGTGCTATTATTTTTTTACCACTTAATCATTGATAATGTTACGGCATTTATTGTCCCTGTTTTTCCTGTTCCCAACCCTGCTGCTTTGCGCGCAAAAAAACAATCTTAAAAATTCTGCAAAGGACACATTGGTTACACCGGATACACTGCATAAGATATTAACGGAAGTAGTGGTGCGCGGCATTCAACCTTACAGCAGCAGCACATTAACCCGTACTAATACGCCTTTGCGCGATATCCCACAGAATATTCAATCAGTTGACAGGACTTTATTGAATGATCAGCAACTCTTCACGCTGGATGAAGCATTTAAGAATGTAGCAGGAATTACTTCTACTAATTATTACGGAGGATTCAGCTCGCGCGGTTATTCCACCGGTATAGCGGGTGTGACTACCAATGGCATTAAAGGTTCTCTTTATCCCGAAGGCCAGATACCATTGCTGGGAAATGTTGAAAGTGTTGAAGTGATCCATGGGCCTTCGGCTATTTTGTATGGGCAGGGAGGATTGGGTGGTAATATTAACCTGGTGACCAAACAACCTAAAAAAACGACGGCCGTGAATACTTCTGTAGCGGCTGGCTCTTTTGGTCTGTACAGGGCACAGGCGGACGCGGCAGGAAGTCTCAACAAAAAGAAAAATCTATACTTTCTTGCAGGAGCAGCCTGGCAGAAAGGAGGAAGTTTTACCAGGGATTTTGACCGGCGCAACCTGCAGGTATATGGGTCATTGAAATGGGAGATCAATGCCCGCACAAGCTGGCAGATCAATGGTAATTATGTTAACGACAATACCAGTAATAATTACCAGCCACGGGTCCCAATTTATAATACACAGAACAATGACAGCATTTTCCTGGTGCCCTACGATTTTAATCCTGGTACTGATAGCCGCTATAAAGGCAATAACTATCAGATTCAATCAATCATGGAGCACCAGTTTTCGGATAAATGGAAGATTGGATTGCTGGCCTCTTTCAGTGAATCGAGAGTTGAACGCAATCAGTATACCGCTTCGGGTTTTGTAAGAGTATCCGACAATACCGTCAGCCGTTCTTATACCTGGCAGGAGATCAATTCACCACAGACCAGTGTCAACCTGTATACAAATGGCCAGGTAATGACAGGTAGAGTGAAACACCAGTTTACTGCAGGAGGGGATGTGATGCTTTCACGGAATAATTATCCTAATGGAATATTACAGTATTCTGCTACGAGATTATCTGTAATAAATCCTGTGCATGAGAGTCATTATGATACCACCGGCATGATATTGTACACCTATTCACGCAAAGAGAATTTTACGTATAATACACTTGGCGCTTATATCCAGGACCAAATAGAAATATTCCCCAAATTAAAGGCACTGGCAGGATTGAGGTATAATAATTATTTCAGAAGGTACCTGGCCATTAAAGCCGATGGCTCCATTATGTATGATGAGCGTCCTTTGCGTACAGAAAATTTTTCACCGCGTGTTGGCATGGTATATCAGCCCGTTACTACTGTGTCGGTTTATGTGGATTATAATGAAGGTTTTTCACCGCATTATAGCAATAATGCTGAAAATGGAGGGCCCTTTGACCCGGAAACATCCAGGGAATATGAGCTCGGAGCAAAGGGTGAATTTTTCAAGGGCAGTTTTCAACCCTTCATCAGCATTTATCAAAGCACCAAGAAGAATGTGCTGCAATCTGCACCGAGGGATGGTTTCCCCTATTGGATGGAAGCTATTGGGGAAGTAAGAAGCCGTGGTGTTGAAATGGGAATAAAAGGGACTTTTATTAAAAACCTCTTTGTGATTCTTAACTACAACTATAATAAAACAAAGATTACTAAGAGCAAGAATGCTGCTGATATCGGGCAATTGTTTGCCAACTCTCCTGAGAACTCTGCGAATGGCTGGGCTAAATACACTTTGACAAGCGGAGTTTTAAAAGGTTTGTTTTTGGGCGGAGGCTTCCAGTATGTAGATAGCCGGTATTTCAGCAACAAGAAAGTGAATAACTCCAATGTGCTGGTCATGCCTGCCTATACAGTATTTGATGCATTGATAGGTTATCGTTTCAGGCAATATACACTTCAGATGAATGGCAATAACCTGGCGGATAAACGTTACGCTTCCAGTGGCGCCACGAATGCTTATACGCCTGGTATGCCACGTAATTTCCTTGTTACACTCAGTTGTTCATTCCGGTAAACCCTTACGCGCATGAAAAAGAAAAACATTATTCTTATCATTGCCCGCAAGGAATTTATTACGTCTTTCCGGACCAGGCTGGTGTTGTTGCTGGGAACGATTATCTGGATATTGATGTCTATTGCAATGTATACGGGTTTACAAAGGCAAAAGGATGCGACATTAAAAAAGGAAAAAGCAGCATCGCTTTTCCGCCATGAGTGGGAAGAGCAGGAGGCGAATCCTCATTCTGCTGCTCATTTCGGTACTTATCTTTTTAAGCCGAATACATTTCTTAGCGTGTATGATTATGGGTTGAACAAATACCTTGGTATTTCTTACCGTGTGGAAGCGCACGTGCAGCATGAGCTTAATCAGGCTGAAGCGGAAGCAACTGATAGTCAGTTGCGGTTTGGCGAATTGACGGTGGCTGTGGTATTTCAACTCGTGGTACCGTTACTCATTTTATTGATCTGTTTCAATTCCATCACAAGCGAACGTGAAGGCAATACGCTTCGCTTACTGTTGATGCAGGGCGTTAGGCCTTCTTCATTAATATGGGGAAAGATACTGGGGCAGTATGCGATCGTAGTTTTTATTATACTGCCAACTCTTATAGCTATGGGAATACCGGTTTTATTGCTGGATAATGCTGGTGAAAGTTTATTGCGCTATGGGCTTTTTGCTGGTATTTACCTGGTATACTTCTTTTTGTTTGTAAGCATCGGGGTATTGATCTCTGCATGGAGCAGGAGCTCTGCAGCAGCCCTGGTATCAGGCATTGGTGTATGGTTCCTGCTCACCATTTTACTTCCCCGGGTAGTGATGCGTACGATTGATGCCAATGACAGGTTGCCATCAAGGTATGAATTGAACAGGAATATCAGCCAGGGGTATTCAAAAGGAATGGATCAGGATGGGAGCAGCACAGAGCGATATAAAAAATATCTTGATTCGACGCTAAAGAAATACGGGGTTGATTCTGTTGCAAAATTACCGGTGAATTTTGATGGCCTGTCCATGCAATATGGTGAAGATTATAATGCAAAAGTATATGAATATTATGCAGGGAGGGTGGAACAGGTGATAAAAAGACAGCAAACCCAACTGGAACAGGTGGGCCTGCTTGATCCGTTTATTGCTGTGCAGCAGATTTCAATGGGACTCACAGGTACGGATTATGCGCATCATCTTTCCTTTCATCACCAGGCAAAGTCTTATCGTGATGAATTTGTGCGTGTACTGAATATGGAACTGGCCAATAGCGGCTCTGCCTATCTTTCTTACAATTACCAGGTAGGCCCAGAGTTTTTTAAGAAGATGAAGGATTTTACTTATTCTCAACCTGGTGCAGCCAATTCAGTAAACTGGCACCGCTGGGCCTGGATTTCATTAGGCGCCTGGTGTTTTCTGACGGTGTTGCTGGTAACAATTTCTACCAGGCGATTAAACTAAAAACAATGTATTTACTAAAAACGATATTCCGATATGAATGGCAGCAATTGCTGCGGCAGCGCTGGCTATTATTGAGCCTGTTGTTGTTTGTGGTTATTGGGTTGCTGTCGATCCGTTCAGCCAATCATACTATCAGAGCGCGCTTTGTGCAGGGCGATAGCATCCGGCTATCTTATGCAAGAAGCCTGGATATGGTAATAAAGAAATTTTCTGATACGCTTACTGATAAAGGAAAAACTGATGCAAAAAATGCAGGATTGCCGGTGATGATCAATTTCTGGTTGCCACAGAATGTTATCAAAGATCCGGGACCATTGTCAGCACTTTCTTTAGGATTGATGGATGTGCAACCCTGGCACCGCCAGGTAAAGTATACAAAGAACTATGATGATACCACGGACATGCCGGTCAGCAATCCAATGACTTTGTTTGCAGGGAATTTTGACCTGGCTTTTGTGATTATTTACCTGCTTCCATTATTGGTGCTGATGTATTGCTATGCAATACATTCATCGGAGAAAGAAGCGGGCACGCTGGCATTGTTGACTATACAAGCTGGCAGTATTCACCGTATTATCCGGCTGAAATTGCTTTTCCGCTTTCTTATACTGGCATCTGTACTGATGATAATAAATGTGCTTGGGTTTGTGCTGGCGGAAAAGCATTCATCTCTTTCAGGAAGTTCCGTACTGTGGTGGAGCATACTTTCATTGCTATACCTTTTATTTTGGACTGGCATAGCTTACCTGGTAGTAGCTTTACAAAAAGGTGCGATTGCTTCAGGGCTT
>CBHEUU010000390.1:0-5159 GCA_965990355.1 uncultured Chitinophagaceae bacterium | reverse complement strand
TGTTGGCAGTTGTGCCCAGATCGGGAAAAATGTCCATCTCAGCGGTGGTGTAGGAATTGGCGGTGTGCTGGAACCATTGCAGGCTGCACCGGTGATCATTGAAGATGGTTGTTTTATCGGCAGCCGTTGTATTGTAGTGGAAGGTGTGCGGGTAGAAAAAGAAGCTGTGCTGGGTGCCAATGTTGTTTTAACACAATCCACCAAGATCATTGACGTGAGTGGCAGTGCGCCGGTGGAATATAAAGGACATGTGCCGGCAAGAAGCGTGGTGATCCCCGGCAGCTATCCCAAAAAATTCCCTGCAGGAGAATATCATGTTAACTGCGCACTGATCATCGGGCAGCGTAAGCCAAGCACAGATCTGAAAACGAGCTTGAATGATGCGTTGAGGGATTTTAATGTTAGTGTCTAATATTCGCTATCCGATAAGATCTGCACTTGCAGACTCGCCATTGCCGGGTTGCCGGTATCTGTGTGCATGATGATCATCCTCATACCAAGATCAGAAACCAGCCAGTCGGGTTTTAACTGACCCTGCTGGCTGATATATATTTTTTTGAAATGCCTGTAGCAGGCAAGGCGGGCTGAGCTAAGAGCCTCCATGGCTTTATTCAATGCTTCTTCCAGTTCGGCCTGGCTACGCATTCCCCTCTCAAGCAGCCAGCTGGCATAATGAGTAAGATTTTTCTCTATTACCCTGTCTTCCAGTTCCTGGAACAGGCCAAATTCCTGGCCCGAATAGCGTACCAGTGCAAATCCCATAATGCTGGTTTTAGACTTGTTACTCCTACATATTTCAGGCCATATTGGTCTTATTGGCAGCATAGGATTGCTGTAGCTGGCGGAAGAGCTCGCGTTGCTCCGGAGTGAGGTTTTGCGGGATGGCCACCTGTATATTCAGCAGCAGATCGCCGGAAACAGCTGCCTGATTGTATACCGGCATACCTTTGCCCTTAATACGAAGGACCTTGCCATGTTGTGTGCCTTCAGGTATCTTTATTTTCAGGCTGCCGGACAGGGTTGTCAGTTGAACCTCCCCTCCCAATACAGCCGTAAAAAGATCAATAATCAGCCATTGACGGATATCATTGCCTACCCTCTCATAGTTCGGATGCGGCATTACCTGGATGGTTAAGTAAAGATCACCCGGTTTAGTATTTTTTCCTCCGGATTCGCCTTTGCCGGCAAGTTTTATCTCGAGTCCGTCATAGACTCCGGGCTTTAACTGAATTCGTATTTTCTCCCCGTTGATTTCAAATACTTTGGCCGCACCACGGAAAGCATCTTCCAGGCTGATAGCGATACTGCCCCGGATATCCCTGACCCTCGACTTTCCTCTGCCAGCCCTGGAAGATCCTCCCCCAAAGAAATTCCCGAAAAGATCAGAATAATCGCCTCCGCCCGGCCCGAAAAATTCAGACGGATCACCTTCAAATTCGAAGGTTTGCCCCCCACCCGGCGAGCCTTGATAACCGTAACCGCCATTCCCCTGCCCTTCACCCATCCGGTTCCAGTTTTCTCCAAACCGGTCATATTTCTTTCTTTTTTCAGGATCACTCAGCACTTCATAAGCGTCATTGATCTCTTTAAATTTTTCTTCCGCCTCTTTATTACCGGGATTTTTGTCGGGATGGAATTTAACGGCCAGTTTACGATAGGACTTTTTGATCTCCTCTGCTGAAGCTGTTTTGCTTACACCCAATATGGAATAATAATCTCTGGCCATGGCTTCTTATTTTTCAATAGTTGTACCAAAAACATTTCCTGCAATAATGGCGGATTACACTGGCAATATATGGCTCTTTGAAACAACTTAACTTTACTCCTTCAATATTGCATTATTTGTTTGACAACCTAATCCTGTGTGCCTGCAGGAATTATACAGAACTTTGTGCAAGGTATTTTGAGATAACTTTAACTGTTAGAGAATAACTTTGCAAACTCGTTATTTATCGAAGGTTTACTTTATATTGCCCGCGAAAATTCAAACATGTAACTACTATGCCAGGAACAGAATTGTTTGGAGCGGAAGAAAGAAAAGAAGTGAATGATGTGTTGGACACAGGTATTCTTTTCCGCTATAACCATGATGCACAGCGCAATAATATCTGGAAAGCGCGTGAATTTGAAGAAGAAGTAAAAAAAGTCACTAGAGCCAAATTTGCCCATGCCGTTTCAAGCGGGTCCACCGCGGTTTCCTGTGCGCTCGCTGCTGCAGGTATCGGCGCCGGGGATGAAGTGATCGTTCCTCCCTTTACTTTTATTGCCTCCGTGGAAGCTGTACTTTTTGCAGGTGGCCTTCCTGTATTTGCTGAAATTGATGAAACCCTTTGTTTAAGTCCTGAAGGAATTGCAGCCGCTATCACCCCCCGTACCAAAGCTGTGCTGCTGGTGCATATGTGTGGCGGAATGGCACGGCTTGATGAAATTGTTAAGCTTTGTAAAGAAAAAAACCTGGTGTTGATTGAAGATGCCGGCCAGGCTTTCGGCTCTTCTTATAAAGGCACTGCTGTTGGTTTGTTTGGAAAAACAGGGAGCTATTCATTCGATTTCTTTAAAATAGCCACAGCCGGTGAAGGCGGTGTGTTTGTAACGAATGATGAGCAGTGTTACATTCATGCAACTACTTATTCCGATCATGGTCATGATCATATCGGCAATAACCGCGGCATGGAAAACCACCCGATCGTTGGGTTCAATTTCCGCATTGGTGAGCTTAACGCAGCAATCGGGCTTGCCCAAACCCGCCGCGTTCCTTATATCATTCAAAAAAACCGGGAGCATAAAGCTTTCCTGGTAAAAGAACTTGGTAAAATACCAGGTGTAAGTTTTGCTGAGCTTCCTGATCCTTCAGGCGATTCAGCAACCTTCCTGAATTTACTTTTACCCGACACAGCCGCTGCCCAACGCACTGTAGAAGAATTTAACCAGGCCGGCATAGGGGGATTCAACTACTGGTTTGTTAATATGTATCATTTCATCAACCAGTGGACGCATCTGAAAGAAATGAAAACAGCAGCGCCTCTTTCCGTGCAGATACTGGGAGCGCCGCAGGATTACAGCACAGTGCAATTACCTAAATCGCAGGAAGTAGTTGGCCGGCTTATTTCATTTGGCATCCGCGTAACCTGGACAGAAGAAGAATTAAAAACACTTGCCGGCGCGATTGCCGGTTGCATACAAAAAGCCTTGTCACCTATTCATGCATAAGAATTTTAAAGGCATAGAAAAAACCGTTTTCGGACGGGGAAGTTTTAGCCAGCTTGGAGATATCCTTGATGAAAAAAGAGATTTGAATGACCGGTTCATGCTCTTTGTTGTTGATGAATATTTTAAAGGAAAACCATTGGAAGCACGCATACCTGCAAAGCCGCAGGATGTTGTTATCTTCATCAATGTAGATATTCATGAGCCCACTACAGAACAGATAGATAACCTGCGCGACAGCATCCTTCAGCAAAAAGGATTGCCTTCCGCAGTAATCGGTATCGGAGGCGGCAGCATTATGGATATTGCCAAAGCCGTTTCGCTGATGTTTACCAATGAAGGATCGTCCACACTTTACCAGGGATTGAACCTTATTAAAAAACCAGGCATCTATCACGTAGGCGTTCCTACTATATCAGGTACAGGCGCGGAGGTTTCCATGACTGCAGTGCTGACCGGACCGGAAAAGAAACTTGGCCTGAAATGCGAATGGACGGTATTTAACCAGGTGGTATTTGACCCTGACCTTATTGCAACAGTACCACGCAACTGGTGGTTCTATACAGGAATGGACACCTATATCCATTGCATTGAATCGGAAAATGGTATTCTAAATAATGCATACAGCCATGCTTATGCAGAGCAATCGCTGAAACTTTGCCGCGAGATCTTCCTGGGAGACAAAAGTGGACAAACACCGGAGAATGATGATAAACTGATGGTGGCTTCCATGATGGGCGGTTTAAGTCTTACTTATTCCGAAGTAGGCATTTGCCATGCTATTTCTTATGGCTTATCCAAAATACTGGGCATGCGGCATTGCTATGCAAACTGTGTTGCCTTCAATCATCTTGGTGATTACTATCCGGAAGGAGTGGCAGAGTTTAAAGAAATGATCCGCAAACATTCCATTGACCTGCCGCAGGGCTTGTCAAAAGAATGGAGCGATGAACAGATCACGGCAATGGCAACCGTATCCTATAATCTTCCGCATATGTGGAACCATGCCATAGGAAGCGACTGGAAAGAAAAAGTAACTATAAAAAGTATCGAAGGATTATTCCGGAGATTGTGAGCACGGAATATTCACTCATCACGAATAACTATTAAGAACATGAGTAAGAAAATTGTAAAAGTAGGCGACATTGAATGTGGCACAGATGAACTCTTCGTCATCTCCGGCCCCTGTGTTATAGAAGAAGAATCCATTATGATGAAGACGGCGGAGAAACTGAAAGAAGTTTCCGAACGGCTTAAGATCAAGATCATCTATAAAAGTTCTTTCCAGAAAGACAACCGCAGCAGCCTGAAATATTATACAGGGCCAGGTTTGGCAAAAGGCGTTAAGATCCTTGCCAAAGTGCGTGAGCAGTTTGGATTCCCTTTGCTTACCGATATTCATTATCCTGACCAGGCGGCTGCAGCCGGTGAAGTGATAGATGTGTTGCAGATCCCTGCTTACCTGTGTATGCAAAGCGACCTGATGGTGGCTGCTGCAAAAACAGGAAGGGTGATCAATATCAAACACGGGCAATTCCTTTCACCCGAAAACATGAAACATCCTGTAGCAAAATGCGTGGAAGCAGGCAATGACCAGGTGATCTTAACAGAACGCGGATATACATTCGGGTATAATGATCTTATTGTTGATCCCCGGAGTTTTTATCACATGGGAAAACTGGGTTATCCAGTTGTATTTGATATCACGCATTCCATCCGCAAATACGGTATACCAAGTGCAGATGCAAAAGGCGGTGCAAGAGAGTTTCTCCCTGTGTTGTCACGTGCAGGTGTAGCTGCTGGCGTGGATGGTGTTTTTATTGAAACGCACCCCGACCCTGAAAAGGCGCTTTGCGATGCTGCCAGCCAGCTTAGCGTATATGATCTCGAAGAGTTTTTAAAACCGTTACTGGAACTGCACCAGGTGCAGGTAAAATATAAAAACCGGGAAG
>CBHEUU010000389.1:0-5172 GCA_965990355.1 uncultured Chitinophagaceae bacterium | reverse complement strand
CAGGTTGATCTCGTAGCTCAGTTGGTAGAGCACATCACTTTTAATGATGGGGCCCTGGGTTCGAGTCCCAGCGGGATCACAGAGCAGGCTATAAAGCCTGCTTTTTTTATGCGTATACCCAGTATTTGCGGGCATTTCCACAAGACCGCAGGAAACCGCTCAATCAATTGCCACCTTACTAAGTGACGCATCGTCCTTAAAGATAAAACGTTCCGCTATTTCAAAACTATCTGTCCGAAATCTGTTAGGTATTTGCAGGGAAACCTAATAAATTCGACGAGCCAAGACAATTGAGAGCGTTTGGAAGATGTTGAATACTCGAGTTGGCTGCTACGGGACTGCTTTATAGCTCGCTTAAAGAGACTTAAAAACACTCAATTCGTTGAAACCCGCTTCTGCAGATAGTTTCGGCGTTTTATCTGCGGATAATTGGTCAATAATCTAATAACTTCCTAAATAAATCCCACTTACTACGTTCAAAAGAACCAGATATCCGGTAAAATATTGATTATTGTATAACAATTTGTATATCAATTATTTGTGTTTTGTCATGAAATAACTCGTACTTATTAATGTTATCTACAATAAACTGGTACTTAATAGTGGGGCTTTATTACGTAAATCCGTACCAAATAATGTAATATGTCGAGGCGAGCCATGAAGGTTCTTGTGCCGTCATTTGAACAGATCCTCCATAGTGACCTCGGAAACAATGCGGCCGGTGTAATACATATTCTGTTTCGTTCCATATGTGGAGATCATGGTTGGAAAGATCGTTTTCTTCGTTTTCGTTTGCGCTTTGAAAACCGATACCTTACTATCCAATTCACCCGCGTATTTTTTGTCAATGGTGAATTCATCAGCCGAAAATTTCATTTCGCAGAGGTTGATGCAATGGTCAGCGCGGTCAAGCAAGAGGTCGATCTGCGCGCCGGTTTCTCCTTTCTTCGGTGTATAGCGCCAACCCGATGCTTCGATATAGACCCCGCCGATTCCTAGTGCTTTTTTGATTTGTGGCAGATGCTTTTGGCAAATGGCTTCGAACGCTCCAGCTATTATACGATTGTCCTTCGGCGAGTTTATGCCAGGTGCCGCTGCCGGTCGCACGTGCATGGTCAATGAACTTCAAATAAAACAACGAGTATTCATCCGTGAGTTTATAAATGGCGTCCCTCGACGTTTTTTCAAAGGGAATGTATTGTGTGATGAAGCCCGACTGTTCTAATTCTTCAAATAGCCGGGTGGTGGTGCCGCCCGTGCTAAGTCCGCAGGCTTCTATGACTTCCGAGCGGCTCATCCCTTTTGCTTTCTTGGCCAGTACGCGGACAATGGCCTCGTGGTGACTGGCGTTGTCGAACAGGGACTGGTACAGTACGCTGAATTCGGCCTTCAGCATCGCGTTCTTTTCAAAAAAAAGCTTGTCGATGACCTGTTGGGTGCTTTTTCCTCTCTCAACCTGTTTGAGGTATTGCGGGATGCCGCCCATGGCCATGTAAAGTTGTAATATTTGGTAATGGTCGAGCTTGACACCGCGGCTTTTCAGGTATTCTTCGGACTCCTGCAGGTTGAAGGGCAATAACTGGAGCGTACGGCTAACCCGGTTATGCAATCCGCCTTTGTTGTGAAGTATATTCTCGATCATCCACGACGCTGCCGAGCCGCAGATCACAACCTTTAGTTTGGGTTGACGCGAGGCCCAGGTATTCCACCAGTGCCCGAAGGCGGTGAGAAAGCCGGATTTCGGAGTATGAATCCAGGGAAATTCATCGAACAGGACGACAGCGGTTTGACTTTTGAGTTTGGGGACCAGGAAATCGCTGAGAAAAGTAAAGGCTTGTCCCCAGTTGTTCGGGGTGGCGGGAGGAACCGGCGATTGCATGGCTTGCTGCAAGGACCGGCTGAAATTCAGCAATTGATCGGGCAGTCCTGCTTCATGGATGCCGGTACACTCGAAGACAAGTTGTTGCTGGTAATAATTACGGACGAGAAAGGTCTTGCCAACGCGGCGGCGGCCCAGTATGGCGATGAGTTCCGCTTCTTTGGAATGGAGCATCTCCTTGAGAACTTTCTTTTCGGCATCGCGGCCAACGATAGTTTCTGCCATTAGTTTATGGATAAGTTTTATTTTTTATAATCGTCCATAAATATACCTAACAATATACTTATGGACAATAATAAAATATTATAATCGTCCGTAACTACACGACTCTTATTCCAAAACAAAGGGCAGCACTCATCTTATATGAGCCCGCGGGTCTATGCAATCATGCACCGGATGCATCATGCTTATACAGATACAGAGCAGGACCCGCACTCACCAAAATATTCCAGGAACGTGTTTGCTATGATGATGCGTACCAACAAGATCTATATGGGTATTTACAATGGAACGCTGCCTGTAGATCAAAAATTCAGCAAGAATGTCCCTGATTGGCCGGCTTTTGACAAATGGGCGTTGACCTAAGTCTTCTATTTTATGGAGCCTTTTTGGAGGTATAAGATGGCATGAAATTGATCCTGTCTATCCGGTCATAAAATTATTTCATTGGCTGAAGATCATTAAAGTAGGAGGTACATCGTTAAAACGGGTTGAAGTTGAGTTTTAATTACGAAGTTCTGGTTGACAGGCCGCTTGTTCCCGAACTATTCAGTCAACTTTCCTTTCCACCCGCCCAACGCAACCACACTATCGAACAAATAATCGCCACCAACGACGCCACCAGCACCGCCACCTTCGCAATGTCCTGCACCGCCGGTTGGGAAAATGCCAGCATCGCAATAAAGATGGACATCGTAAAACCAATTCCAGCCAAAAAACCTGCACCAGTCAGCTGCTTCCAGGAAACGCCTTCGGGCAACACTGCTTTTTTATTTTTCACCAGCAGGTAAGAAGCCAGGAAAACCCCAATTGGCTTGCCCACCACCAATCCCAGGATAATACCCCAGGACAAACTGCTGGTCAATGCCGATCCGGCATTTTCAGGAAATATGATCGCGGTATTTGCCAGTGCAAAAATGGGGATGATAACGAAGTTGACGATATAGTGCAACTTATGACGTAAATGCCCCAGCAGATGACGCGGTATCAGCAATGCAAAGATGACTCCTGCTACTGTAGCATGAATACCTGAATTAAATATCGCATACCACAAGAGCAATCCAAATAAAATATGCAGGATGCCGAATTTTACTTTTTGCCTGTTCAGCATATACACGATCAGGATAATGGCCACTGCTCCTAAAAGATAAAATGCTTTCACGGGCTCGCCATAAAACAATGCGATAATAAGAATGGCGCCAAGATCATCAATGATGGCGAGGGCTGTAAGAAATATTTTTAAGGTAACAGGCACCCGCTTACCAAGCAACGATGCCACGCCCAAAGAAAAAGCAATATCAGTGGAAGCCGGTATCGCCCATCCGCCTGCATACACAGTGCCTTTATTAAAAAGAATATACAGCACGGCCGGCACTACCATTCCGCCTACTGCAGCCGCAATAGGCAAAGATGCTTTGTTCAGCGTAGACAGTTCGCCTTCCAGCATCTCCTGTTTTATTTCCATTCCAGCCAGGAAGAAAAACACCGCCATCAAACCATCATTCACTAAATGAAGCGGACTATGTGGAAGATGAACAGCATGAAGCCAGCTGATCTCCATTTTCCAGAAATTGACATAACCGGTCCCTTGTGGCAGGTTAGCGATTACAAGTGAGATGACCGTACAAACCAGCAACAGTATTCCTACCGAACGGCTGTCTTGTATAAAAAACAGGAATGGTTTTTTGAGCAGGCGTAATGGCATACTCAAATATAGGCATTGAAAATTGAACATTGATTATTGAATAATGAACATTTCAGGATTCTACAAAACGCTCAATATTCAATAATCAATGTTCAATTTTCAACGGTAAACACCGCTACTTCAATTCAGACAGCCATTGCTGAACAAAAGCTCTTGCTGTTTCTGTCACTTCTTTCCCTGCACGGAACCCTTGTTTCCATTCTGTATTCTTACTTTCATAAGCAGGATTGACAAATTTCTTCTTATTGTATTTCTCCACCAGGGCAGCATTATAATCTATGCCTTTCGTTGCATCCAGCATTTTTTGCAGCTTAACGGCAATGAACTGGTTGATGTTCTCAGGATAATTCTTTTTCCATAACTCCGTGTTCTCTACATACCGCCTTTGCTCATCTTCCTGTTGGTATTTTTCGCCTTGTTGAATCATTGAAAACAGTGGGTTCTTTGGATTCTGATAGTCCTTCAGGTTTTGTTTTTGCATATCCTGCACAGGACGGAGGGATTTGGCTATATCTGCAGACACTTCTTTCAGGGTCTTTTCCATATCCTTGATGCTTTTTTCTGTCTTCGCGATCTCCTCTTTTTGGATCTCTTCAATAGTACGCAGCTTTACAGCCACCGGTTGCTGCGGTTGAGCACTTTTGCGGAGATCTTCGTATTGTTTTTTGAAAGTGGGGCCGCTGATATATTGTTTGGTATAAGCCAGCAGGTCCTGTGCAATGGCTTTGCGGTCATTCAATGCAATGTTCTTTATATTCCTGGCGCCATAATAAGAAAGGTAACCGTTCAGGAAACTGTTTTTGATCCCATCTGTGCCGGCTTGCTGGGAAAGTCCCAATGCTTTCCATACATCATCTGCCGCACGATGTGCTTTGTAAGATGAGAACAGGAAGCTGATGCTTAATAGTATCACGAATGCCCACACCGGCAAATAGATATGTTTTCTTTTCATAAAATAAAGTTTAAGGTTATGGTTTTTGATGGGCGTAAAAGTAAATGCAGTGTATACCCTTAGCAAGGAATAAGTACATGACTTGAGTAAATACGGAGATGAACTGTTTGAGAAATAGGAGTATCGCAACGAACGCAACGTTGCGTATTTTGCGTAAACGTTGCGTTCGTTGCGATACTCTTAGGCCAAATAATCCTAACCCAACCCCTGAAAAATCTCTGAATCCCAGCACCTTAACCTACTCATTCTCTATTCCCATGCCCTACAATTCAAACACAATTTTCCACAATTCATACCGGGAAACTCCCAATCAGTAGGTACCTGTTCTTAATGACCATTAAAAGGCGGTAATTTGTGGATATCACATGCTGAAGTTACCGCGATATAGCCGCAATGACCTGTTCATGCTCTTATGGG
>CBHEUU010000388.1:0-5189 GCA_965990355.1 uncultured Chitinophagaceae bacterium | reverse complement strand
CAGGAGAACGGCATGGAGTACGCCATCGACCCTTCCGGACGCTCCGGCCAGCAGTGGGACGCCTGGGAAGCCATGTTCTCGCCCGCCGCTCCGCACACTGGCTCGAATACACAAATGCCGCGGCCGATGTTTGATCCGCAGACCGGCGCCGGCTGCAGGATGCCAGTCCCTGAATAAACTATGGTTGCCGCTCACCGTATTGGTATTAGCGAAGAGCACAAAACCAAACAGTCCGTTTGCAGTGATATCACGGCGGTATTCGGCTTCAAGATAAAGCAGGGTCTTGCCGCGGTAACGGTTCTGGTCAATGCCACGGGCGGAACGGTTAAAAGGATCCCAGCCTGTACTGGGAAGATCAAGATAGGGTGCGCCATTGTTCAATACTTTCCAGAAATAAGACCAAAAGGCCAATGTATTTTGCCGGGACGGTTTGGAGGGGCTAAGGGAAATGTATTTGCGCACGTCTGCATAGATCGAATGCCAGGGTTGTGTATTACCTAAAAATCCGGGGTTGATGCGATAAATGAAATTGGCATAAAACCCGGGCAAAGGATTGATCAGGTTGTGGCGGGTATCATACACAGCCTGCAGGCTGATGCCGGAAGCAAGGGAATGGCCACTGGTGCCAAAGGGGTAACCCGTAAATGTTTTCAGGTCGAGAGTGGAATCATTGCTCTTAATATCAAAACGGTAATCCAGGTTATAACCCAGGCCGACAAAGAAATTGGGGTCGATACGTTTAAGTGCCGCCTGATAGAAGCGTATATATTTATAATCCACCAGTATATTCTTATCATTATCCCTTGAACTGCCAGTGCCCCAGGTATTTTGAGGATACACCAGAAAGCGCATATCACCCTGTATATTCCAGGTATTGTCGGGCAGCCAGAGACTTGTACGAAGCGGTAATCCAAAACGGCCTTTAAAATTCCAGTAAGGAGCAAAAGTGGCGCTTGATTTGTTAGTTGTCAGCCGAGGTCCGAGATACATGCCGGCTGTAGTGCTGGTCACCAATGCCCGGCCTGCAGCACCTGGTGCATTACTGAATGGAAGCAGGGAGAAATAGATCTTTTTTTCTCTTTTTTCCTGGATCTTTTTTGGGCTGATATTAAAAAGGTCTTTAGCTACATCAATCAGGTCTTTCTGCCCTGTGGTATCGATCATAGGTTTAGTCTGAGGGATCGTGTTGGATGCCTTTTGTGCATACAGGGCTGCGGGTAAAAAGAATAATGAAATGATCAGTCGCTTCATTCTCAGGGCTAAGATTTGATAATGGCTTAACTATCTTATTAAGGCAAAAAAGGGGCCATGGGCCGGTACAGCTGTAAACATACATTTCTTTGGGAAAAAGGCAAGCTATATGGGCAGAAGGCTATTTTACGGGGAAGAATGGGGAAATATATTCCACAAAGGCCATAAAGATTAAGAATAGCAGGAGCCTTGCAATTTTCCTTTATGCTCTTTTCAAGACGTAGAACTATTACTACGGTGTGTTGTAAAACTATTACTACAGAGCGTTGTATTTCAGCAGGAGATAGTATATTTAACTATAAACCGCCGGACCAATGTGAAACTATACCTGTGGCTGGCAACAGATTCAGAGGATGAAAAAGAACAAACTGCTTTTAGGCATCATCGGTGCACTCATGATGATCGTTTGCACATTCTTTCTGGCCTTTTATGCAATAAGGGATTATCACCTTTCACGAAATGGCATAAAAGTGCAGGGAAAAGTAATTGATAACGCAAGCGTATGCAAACGCTGGAATAAATATGTGAAGGTGCAATATGGAGAAGAGCTACATAAAGTAGAGATTTATGGTCCGGGTTGCAGATCTGATGAATTTTCCATAGGTCAACCAATCACTCTCCGGAGCAATAAAAGCGGCAGCCTTCTGGTACTTGAATCCAATAATTATGTTTTCAGAGTAGGTTTTATGCTGCTCATTTTTATATTATCTGCTTTTGTGAATGTCCTCATGTATAATCAATACAAATTCTGGAAACGTTCTGTCCGCGCTTCAGATAATCCGCAACAGCAACAATTGGTATAGATTTCGCGAAGATTAATTGTGAAAGAAAAATCAGCACAACATATTATTGTCGTGGGAGCAGGAGCTGCCGGGTTAATGGCCGCCTGGGAATTAAGTACTCACTATAAAGTAACGATACTGGAAGCCCGCGACCAGGCCGGCGGGCGTATAAGAACCATCTATAAAAACGGTTCTGCCACCCACCTGGAAACAGGAGCAGAATTCGTACATGGCAAATTACCGGTAACCTTACAACTACTGAAGGAAGCCGGACTCTCTTATTCACCTGTGAAAGGAAATATGTTTCATATAAAAAATGGTAAGTGGGAAAAATCGGAAGAGATCATTGAAGGCTGGGATGAACTGCTTGACAAAATGAAAAAGGAAAAGGAAGATATTTCCATGCTTTCTTTCCTGAATAAATACTATGCATCGGAAGAACATCACAACCTACGGCATCATATCAGCCGGTTTGCCGAAGGATTTGACCTGGCAGACATCAGCCGTGTAAGCCTCAAAGCGTTGTTGCAAGAATGGACGAATGAAACGGATAATAATTTCCGGGTTGATAAAGGGTATATGGCGTTGATCAATTTCCTTGAATCCGAGTGTGTGAAGAATGGTTGTTCCTTTCATACCAATACAGTGGTAAAGCTGATAGAATGGAAGGAGGGGGCGGTTAAAGCATATAAAGACCAGCAAACTGTTTTTGATGCCGGCAGGATAATCGTTACTATTCCTCTTGGTTTACTGCAAAGCCGCCAGGCGAATGATGCTATCGAATTTGTTCCCTCTATTGATTCATACGTGAATGCCACACAGCAAATGGGGTATGGCAGTGTAATAAAATTCATCCTTGAGTTCAGTGAGCCTTTTTGGAACCGGCATACAAAAGATATTGGTTTTATCATCAGCGACGAAACGATCCCTACCTGGTGGCCACAGCAAAACGATGCGATACTCACCGGCTGGCTGGGAGGTCCGCCTGCAGATGAACTCGCCAATGCATCAAAAGAAGAACTGCTGAAAATGGCTTTGAGCTCCCTGGTCAATATATTCGGAATGAGTGAAGAAGCGATACAATCCCTGCTGACAGCTTCGCATGTGTTCAACTGGGCAAGGGATGAATGGGCTGGTGGCGGTTATAGTTATGCCACTCCTTCTTCCGCTTCGGTGATACAATTATTTACTTCCGCTCCGGGCAATACTATATACTTCGCAGGCGAAGCATTTTATGAAGGTGAGTCGCCCGGCACAGTGGAAGCTGCCCTGGTGAGTGGGAAGGGGGTGGCAAAGAAGATCCTGGATGGAAGATGAAACTACTTGTCGTCTGTATATTATCAATGGGATTATGTTTTACCGGATCTGCCCAGGCTCCCCGGTTTACGGGAAGAGAGAAGACTGTTTCATATACATTGGGAGATAAAAAAATCACTGTTAAAATAATCCGCTTTGGCGCCAATGCACAAACTGCGCTTATCAATCTTCATCATAATGAAAATACTTCTCTGGAAGCTGCAAGAAGCGTGCTTGAAAAAAAAGGCGGTGTGTTGATCAATATCGAGAACGACAATGAACGGGTTATCGATTTCCCGCAAAATGGCCGGATCTTCCGGTTTGACCCTAACCGCATTTTTACCGATGCCGGGATAAAGCAGGACCTCGGGAAACAAAATGATCACAGCACAGCAAATGCTGTAAAAACAGTAAGAAAGTTTGCCCGGTTTATCCGTTCGCAAATCCCTTCTTCTGCCACTACCGTTATCGCACTGCATAATAATGATGATGGTAATTTATCTGTTGCCAGTTATCTGCCGGGAAATGAATACAGCCAGGAAGCCTCTTTAGTGCATCGTGATGCAGCGCATGATCCGGATAATTTCTTTTTCACTACCAATGCGGGCCTTTCCCGGAGTTTAAGCCGCAAAGGATATAACGTAGTATTGCAACATAACAAAAAAGCGACTGATGACGGATCGCTGAGTGTGTATTATGGGCGGAAAAAGAAAAGTTATGTGAACGTGGAAGCAGAAACAGGCCAACTGGAAGAGCAACAGAAAATGCTTAGTGTATTGATTTCTTTGATTGATAGGTGATAGTTTCTTGCGAGAAAATTTTTTATTCCCACCAAGCACACAAAGGTCCACAAAGAATAAGTGCAAAAAACGACTATTGTTGGTTGTATCAGTTAATTCTATCCTGATTGCAGGAACTTTCTTTGTGAATACATTCTTTGTGGGCCTTTGTGTGCTTGGTGGGAGAAACTATGTCGCAAATACCCCCCACGAAGTCGTTCCCGTACAGGGTATATTTCTACAAGCCTTCTTATGTTTGTACTGTCAAACAACAAAACAAAAAATAAAAAATAAGGATATGGAAACAGCAACTAAAAACCTGATCACTGTAGAAACAATCGTAAAAGCACCAGTTGAAAAAGTATGGAAAATCTGGAATGAACCACAGCATATCATGAACTGGTGTCAAGCCTCAGATGACTGGCATGCACCTGCATCTACCAATGATATCCGCACAGGAGGAACCTTCTCCACTACAATGGCAGCTAAAGACGGAAGCTACAGTTTTGATTTCGGCGGAGTATATGATAATGTAAAAGAGTATGAGCTGATTCAATACACTATGGGAGATAACCGTAAAGTGGAAGTTATTTTCACCCGTGAAGGAAAAGATACAAAGATCGTGGAGACATTTGAAGCAGAGAGCACGAATTCATTGGAAATGCAAAGAGGCGGATGGCAGGCGATACTGGATAATTTTAAAAAATATACGGAGTCGTTATAAGTTGTTACCAGCGTAACGATATTTCCACACAGCATACGCACATTGTTTTATTAACTTCGCGCCAGTTGTTTAACTGGTTGTTATGAAACAATGTGCGCTTTTTATTTTCCTGGTAATGTTGAGTGGCAAAGCAATTGCCCAATTTAATGATAGCATTCATTATCATTTAAAGTATGCAGCCACCGGCGTGTTCAATAAAACGAATGATGGCCGTTCTTATGTGTTGAATAATGCGGTGTCCTTTACCATCAGCAAGAAAAAAATAACCCTGAATAGCAGCAATGCCTGGATATATGGAAAGCAAGGCCCTAGTCTTACCAACAATGATTTTTTATCAGGACTGAATTTTGATTTGCT
>CBHEUU010000387.1:0-5199 GCA_965990355.1 uncultured Chitinophagaceae bacterium | reverse complement strand
CATCAGGTTGCCCGCTACAGACGGAGAAACAAACAGTACTTTCTTTTTCATCTCCCCAACCAGGTGCCGCAGGTAAGTTGTTTTGCCTGTACCCGGAAGCCCATGCAGCAACACGATACCTTTATCATTTTCCTGTGCCAGCCTTTTCTTTATTACATCATTTGCTTCTTTAAAATCATCGTTGTAAAAAAGATCAAGCTCCAGCTTAGTGGGGTTGATGGCCATCCGTTTCAGTACCATTCCATGTGCTCCTCTTGTAATGATATTTATCTCAAAATCCTTTTCCTTTTCAGGGAGTTTGAATTGGTCCAGCGACCGGATCAGTTCATCTACCATTGCATGTAGTTTCATAGGGAAAAACACGCTCACGCAACAACCATTTTGCTCAATCAGCATTCTATTCTCCAATACAAACAGTGTTGTGTCGGATTCCTGCCTTCCCTCCTCCCTGTTGTAAGAGCTAGCCTGATAAACATCTACAATTTTATCTTTGTACGTATCTCCGATATATGCAAAAGCTTTCCCCGCATCTATATAATTGATATACGTTGTACAAGGTATCTGGCGAAAACAATACAGATAAAAGGATTTTCCATCCAGGTAATGATCTTCGAAAATGCTGGCAGACCTTTTCAGTACCATTTTTCGATGTGTTCTAACAATCCAGCTCCACACTTTGGGATAGTCAATCAACGAAAGAATGACGCAGATCATTATAACTGCTACAAAACTTGTTATCATTTTTTTCTTTTTAATTATTCTTTACTTATTGCACTATTTTATTGGCGCAGCTTGAACTTGCAAAAGCATGCGGCTTTGCCCTGAAAGCAAATCCCATCCCGGCGATATAACCCATTGCTTCTTTTAACGCATCATTGCTTTTAAAACCGGGGTTGGTGTTGATATCAGCATGCACTTCCATGTCTACATTGTATAAAGTAAACAAGCGGCTCAGGTCATAAGCGATCTCAATGCTTTTGGCCACTTCAGCCAGCATCCTTTGCTTCACCGTCATTTTCACCCGGCTTACTTCCTGGTGTATATACATGAACCCGCCTTTGCCTTTTCGTATAAACACAATCACCGTGGCAAATTCAGTTTCCCTGCCTTTCACCTGGCTGTCTGTGCCAATACATACTTTCAACTCATGCCCCATTGCTTTTTCGCGTACGATCGCTTCTCTCAATTCATCTTCAATCGGCTGTTTGATCCGTTCACCGCTCAGCTTTCTCCATTTGTGTTGTGTCTGTTCCATTGCTTCATGTTTTCTACGTTCTATTCAATAATTGTCATGGTGACGAAATCATCCATCTCTTTTTATTGTGGACGAAACAGGGCTCGAACCTGTACAGCCGGTGCTTCAAACCGGTGCTCTACCATTGGAGCTATCCGTCCATACTGTTGGCCCGGGGAGACTCGAACTCCCAACTCCCGGTGTAAAAGACCGGTACTCTGATCCATTTGAGTTACGAACCATTCTGTGGGTGCATTGCGGGATTCGAACCCTGTTCTCCTGGGCCACAACCAGGTGCTTTGCCGATAAGCTACAGTCACCATTTGATACCGGAACGGGATTTGAACCCGTATCGCAGGAGTCAGAATCCTGCATGTTGCCTTTACACTATCCGGCGCATCTTCATAGTTGGTTTAATGGCTGTCCGCTTTTGGCGAACCAATTTTTTTAAAGTGTCCCCGCTGCATCTCACGGGGAACACTTATTCCTCCTTCTGCATCTAATATTTTACCTCAAATCATATTCTGCAGGATGAACCGTTTTACCGATTGCTCCTTTATCATTCTTGTTCTCTTCTTTTCGTTTTCCTGTTACCATTTCTGCTGCCAGATGAATAGCCAGGACGATCAATAAAAATTTCATCACATACCTTCCCTTGTTTTAGTTCACTTATCCGTGTTATGTTATAAAACAAAAAGCCCGGTCGTTAATTCCGACCGGGCTCATTCCATTCAGTGCAGTAAACACTATGTTACTGCCTGGACATGATCCGGTCGTATGTAAATGCGGCTTGACTGATTACCAAAGGGCATACTTCTCCTGTTTGTTATCGCATGCCAATAACAGCCGGGTAATGAGCTATGCTCATTCCGCATCGTAAATCGTTTATACATTGCTTGCTTTCGCATCAGGTTTGTTTTGTTAAACAATTTATTTACAATCACTTCAAATATCCTTCAAACAAAAAACCCCGCAATCTCTTGCGGGGCCTGTATTTCATTGAATTCTATCTTCTGGTTATTCAACAATGCTACATGCACCGCAGTCGCTATAATCCGCTTTGGGACTAAAGCCGCTTATTGATTCAATATGTAAATTCATCCGTATCATTTGTTGTTATTTGCGTTGCAAAGATGAAAATAATTTTCCGATGATACCAAATTTTTCTAATGTTTTTTAGAAAAAAAAATATTCGCGTAGTAAATGCTCACGAATAACAAACAGAGGTCTTCTTCTATTTCAAATGGAAAATGAACAGAACTAAACAATTCTCACAGCTTATTCTTTGTGTTCTTTGTTGTCTTTGTGGGCATATTTCCCACAAAGACAACAAAGAACACAAAGAAAATAGTGGGGTTAACTTTTTCCTGCGGAATAATGTCCATTCTTTATCGCATAGATAATAATGCCCGCTGTATTCTTAACGTTCATTTTTTCCATGATTTTCATACGAAGGCCTTCCACCGTGCGAACGCTCAGGAAAATTTTCTCAGCGATCTCTTTATTGGTTATACCATCACAGATATAAGAAATGATCTCTTTTTCCCTGTCAGTAAATTCCAGTTTGGGTTTTTGCCTGTAAGGGTTGAATTTGCTTTTTGCCACCAGTTGTGCGAGGCGGTGTGAAGTATGTTTGCAGTAATACGGTGTTTGCTCGTATACTGATTGTATCGCTTCCTTGATCTCGTTCTTATCCGCGTTTTTCAGGAGATAACCTTTGGCGCCTGATTCAAGCATTTCGATGATCTGTTCTTCTTCATCAAACATGGTGAGGGCAATGATGCCGATATCGGGATAATGTTCGGTAAGATAGCGCGTAGCCGAAGCGCCGTCCATCCGCGGCATCTTTACATCGGTGATCACAACGTCTGGTTTAAGCTGTTCTGTTTTTTCGATAAGTTCCTTGCCATCTTCTGCTTCAGCCAATAATTGAATGTCAGGCTGTTTTTGCAGCATCAGTTTCAGTCCATCACGGAATATTTCGTGATCATCTGCTATGATCACTTTTATGGTTCCATGTAATTTCATGAGTAAAATATCGCTATACCGGAATTTCGAGGGTGTAACTGGTCCCCTTACCGGGTTCTGTCATACAGGTTATCTCTCCACCCATTATCTCTGCACGGCTTTGCAAGTTACGAAGACCGAGGCCAGTATTATCTTTTGACCGGGCAAAATAGTCAAATCCCGTACCATTGTCGGTGGTGGAGAGGGTGAAGAGTCCGTTTTCCTGGCTTATGCGTATTACCAACAGGGAAGCTTTCGCATGTTTTACGGTATTATGCACTATTTCCTGAACGATCCGGTAGGTGTTGATCTCCTTATCCAGGCCGAGCCTGGTTTCTCCATCAATTACCAGCTTAATGGAAAGTTTGTATGCCTGGGTACTGCTTTCAATAAACTCTTCGATAGCTTTCGCCAATCCTTTCCTGAGGAGAGTATTCGGCATAAGGTTATTGGATATTTCCCTCATTCGCCGGATGATCGTATCAATGTGCTGGCTCGACTTTTCGATCAGTCGTTTATCATCCGCATCCTGCGAATCAAGGTTGTTGATCTGCAGTTTTACGGCAGAAAGCAAAGGGCCTAGTTCATCATGCAGATCGGATGCTATTCTTTTTCTTTCATTTTCGAGGGTGTCAATTTCAGCGCGAATCTTTTCTTTGTGCAATATAAGGCTGCGTCGCTGATAGCGGATAATTGTAATGATAAAATACAGCAGGACGATCCCTACCACTATCACTACGATCAGTAGACTGTTGTAAAGACTTTTTTCCTGGGTATCCATAACACAGCCCCTGCGTATAAAAGATTTACAAATAGGTTAGAAAACACCATTATATCGTAGAACTTCCGCTGGAAATCCTTGCTCACATTTTCCCTGACAACAGATAATTGCGTAGTACATATAATTATGAACAAGGTATAAAAAATTATAATGCCTATGCATATCCAGAACTTGGCATTTCTGAGCATGCCTCCCCTGGTATTGATAATTAAGCTATTGAGAGTCGTGACGCTAAAAAAGATCAATGCAAAGGAATAGAGTATCCGGAAATACAGGTTGGCAGAGAAAAAATGTTTGGGAGAAGCATAGGTGGCAACACACCATGCTACAAAAAAGCCCAGCAATATTCCCAGGTAAAGCCTTTTGTCTTTTTTAAATAACCCCCAGTTATGGAAGAGCCAGGCAAACAGAAAAAAGTCTGCCAGGGCAAATAAATTGGTGACCAGTGTGGCCGCGCTATAATTATTCTGCAGAAGCAATACCCGGCGAAGTAATTCCACTACTAATGACAGACTTACCCGGTAAATGAAGGGATAATAAGATGGATTTATTTTCCTGAATCTTACTATCCCTATTATGACTGCGAAAACAATGCTAAGGCTGAGCCAAAATTTTAGCGAATCGCTCATATATGCAGGCTGTGATTTTCAGGTTCGAATTGTATACCCATGGTGGTGGGTGGCTACTATGGCAGGCAGGGCGGATCACACTGTCCGTATTCAATACCTCCTTTACCTCCATCAGGCGGAAGCTTAGCAGCTACTTTCCCGATCTGGCCTCCCTGTTCATAATAAAGATCCTGACCCTGAGAGTTTACCCCCACTAAAACCAATCGTATTTCATTTCTTTTATCGCCGGTCTTTAAACCATAATAAATGCGGATACCCACATTCGTCGAGTCTTTTAAAATATCAAGCAAAGCTTGTTTATTGAATGTTTCGCTTAAGGGAATAAAAAGATTAGGAGAAAGCCGCGCCAGACTGTCACGCTGCACTGCGAAGCCTTTTCTGAAATCATCGATCTTTTCTACAGGTATAAAGTGGTTGATTTCAGCAAGATCAGAGGTGTCCTTTGGGACAGGAATACGCACCCCTCCTTCATTCTGATGGTCGCAGGAAGATAGCAGGACGAGTAATAAGGCTGGTAATGCAATGAGCCTTAAAGAGAAAAGGGATTT
>CBHEUU010000386.1:0-5202 GCA_965990355.1 uncultured Chitinophagaceae bacterium | reverse complement strand
ATACGTAACAGCTTCGGTTGACACGCTGCTTTACGATTCAGCATCTGCCCGGGCCGTTTTATATGTAGGCGACAGGTATGAGTGGGCAAAGCTGGATGCGGGGGAAGTTGATCCGGACATACTTCAGGCAGTTGGCTGGAGGGAAAAAGCTTTTACAGATAAACCGATGGATTTTGTGCAGGTGCAGGATTGGCAGGAAAAGATCATTGCTTACCTGGAAAATAATGGTTATCCATTTGGCAAAGTATACATTGACAGTTTCAGGCTGGAACAGGAAAAAGTATGGGCGAAACTTAAAGTGGAGCCTGGCCCGGCTTATAAAATTGACAGCATAAGAGTAATCGGCAATGCCAAAATATCCAATCAATTCCTGCAACGCTACCTGGATATCCGTGATGGCAGCTCCTTTGATAAAGAAAAACTACAGAATATCAGCCGCAAGATGCGGGAGCTTTCTTATGTGGAGGAAGAATTCCCTGCCAAACTGGTTTGGTTGAATTCGGGTTCTTTTCTTGAAATGTATCTCAAGCAAAAACAAAGCAGCCAGGTGAATGTGCTGGTTGGTTTTTTGCCCAACAATGATCAGCTTTCTTCCAAAAAACTGTTGGTGACGGGAGAAGCAAACCTTCTTTTGCGGAATGCATTGGGAGTGGGGGAAACCATTGGTCTTAACTGGCAGCAATTGCAGGTGAAATCGCCGCGGTTGAATATTATTTATCGGCATCCATATCTGTTCAGCACACCCATCGGGCTCGATTTTGCATTTGATATGTTCAGGAAAGACAGTTCTTTTCTGAATGTCAATTTCCAATTAGGAGCGCAATACGTTCTGAGCAATCAGCAGTCAGGTAAAATATTTATCCAGCGGTTTCAAACTATTGTTACCAGCGCCAATACTGCTTTTATTTTACAGAATTACCGTCTGCCGGAAGATGCTGATGTGAGTTCGATAAATGTGGGGATAGATTATGAGTATAACAATACTAATTACCGGATGAACCCTACCCGTGGCAATGAATTCAGGATCATCACTTCGGTTGGTACTAAAAAAGTAAAACGCAATAATGAAGTGCTGGAATTAAAAGATCCCGGTAATCCGGCTTTTGATTTCGGTTCGTTGTATGATACTGTTAAGCTGAGCACCTATCAATTCCGGGCAAGAGTATCAGCCGCCAGGTATTTTCCTCTTGGCCGGCAGGGAACTTTGAAAACGGCATTGAATGGAGGGTTTTTTCAAAGCGGTAATATCTTCCGCAATGAACTTTTCCAGATAGGGGGGTATAAACTGTTGCGCGGCTTTGATGAAGAAAGCCAGTATCTTTCCCAGTTTGCAATAGGTACATTTGAATACCGGTACCTGATTGGGCAGAATTCTTATTTCTATGGATTCCTGGATGGAGGCTGGGGAAGGAGCAATTCGCAGAACACGGATGTTGATTACACTTATCTTGGAACAGGCCTTGGGCTTGCTTTTGAAACCAAGCTTGGCATTTTTAATCTTGCCTGGGCAATTGGCCGCCGGAGTGATGTTCCGTTTAGCCTCCGGCAATCAAAAGTGCATTTTGGGTTTGTGAACTTTTTCTGATGGCTTATTTTTGAACTCTTAAACAAAACTATTTGCGCCCGATATTCTTTTTATTCCTGGTCTTTCAATTCGCAGCCCTTATTGTTTCGGCGCAAACAACTGATTCAATTCCGCTGGTTGATACAGCAAAGATGATACAGGATACTGCTGCAATTGCAGTCGTAACCAATCCATCAACTGTGGCGCAGGACAGTGTTTCCCCGCGCCCGGAATTACAGATCCCTGCCTGGGAAGTGCGGCCTGACCAGCCTTTTGAGCTACAGATATTAAAACAACATCCGTTTTATAATTTCAGGGTAAAGCCTTTTATTGTTCCAACAGGGCTTAAAATATTCAAGGGAAAGGAAACGATGTTTTATGTGATAATGGCCCTGGTGTTGGTGTTTGCTTTGTTGCGACTGGCTTTTGCCAAATATTTTTATGATTTGTTCCGGGTATTTTTCCGCACTACCATGAAGCAGCGGCAGATCAGGGAGCAGCTGATGCAAACGCCGCTTCCATCGCTGGCGTTCAACCTGTTTTTTATTGCCAGTGCGGGATTGTACATTGCTTTTATTTTATTCCATTTTGGGTTCCAGCCGGTTGAGAATTTCTGGATATTGTATTTCTATTGCAGTATTGGTTTGGCGGCCATTTACCTGGGCAAGTTTATCGGCCTTAAGATCTCCGGCTGGTTATTTAATATGCGCCAGGGAGCCGATTCCTATATTTTCATTGTGTTTATCATTAACAAGGCGATTGGTATTTTTCTGCTGCCTTTCCTGGTTTTGCTGGCATTTTCAACAGAACCTATCAGGTCAATTGGAATGACCTTGTCGTGGTGCGGGATTGGATTGCTGCTTTTATACCGGTTTATTTTAGGATATTCTGCAGTTCGTAACGAGGTCAGGTTCAACCTATTTCACTTCTTTTTATATATATGTGCCTTTGAAATAGCCCCGCTTTTGCTGATTTACAGGCTTTTACTATTCTTTTTTAAATAGAATAACGTAACTTTGCAGCCAATTTAGCCGAACCGCAACATGTCAACAAGTGCTGTGAAAAAGGCCGATACGCTGGCCAAAGACATACAAAAGATCCTGATTACCCAACCCAAGCCTGAAAGCGATAAGTCGCCGTACTTTGAACTTTCGAGGAAATATGGAGTAGAATTGGATTTTCAGCCATTCATCCGGTTGGAAGGGATTCCCGCGCGTGATTTCCGTAAGCAAAAAATAGAAATACAGAATTATACAGGTGTCATTTTCACCAGTCGCAATGCGATTGATCATTTTTTCCGCACTTGCGAAGAGATGAAGGTGAGTGTGTCACAGGATACCAAGTATTTCTGTATTACGGAAGCGGTGGCGCTTTATCTCCAGAAGTTTATTCTTTACCGTAAACGTAAGGTGTTTTATGGAGCGGATGGCAGTAATAAGAGCATGTTTGACGTGATCAACAAGCATAAGGGTAATGAAAAGTTCCTTTATGTATGTTCTGAGAATCAGCAGGACAATGAGATCGTGAACTGGCTTAAAGCGAATAACTGCGAATTTGCACTGGCGTTTATGTATCGTACGCAAAGTAATGATGTAAAGGAGCTGCTGACCCAAAACGAATATGATGTTATTTGTTTTTTTACGCCGAGTGGTATAAAGAGTTTGTTTGATAATCTTCCTAAGTATAAGCAGAATGGCACAGTGATCGGTGCTTTTGGGGGTAATACTTCTAAAGCGGCGGAGGATGCGGGTTTGAAGCTGGATATTAAGGCTCCGCAGCCGCAGGCTCCGAGTATGGTGTCGGCGTTGGATAAGTTTTTGGCGGAAGTGAAGAAGAAATAGGAGAGGCCTTCAAAAAGGCCCGTAAATCTGCGAAGGAAATATTTTTATATAAGATCTTGCCATTCGGGTCTACTACCAAATTAAAAGGAAGGTACTTAAGGGTATAATATTGGGCCATATTTCCTGCGAAGCCTTGCAAATCAGAGATATTGATCCATCCCATCTTGTCGTCATTTACTGCCCTTAGCCATTTTTGCTTATCTGTATCAAGAGAAACGCTGATTATTTCAAGTCCTTTCGCACCAAATTCATCAAATATAGCTTTCAACTCCTGATGTTTCGCGCGGCATGGATAACACCAACTAGCCCAAAATTCTACAAAGACTACTTTATGGGAAGACCTATATGCTGTTGGAAATATTTCATCGTCTTTATTTTTTTGCCCGATAAATTCAATCACCTCCCCGACTTCGGTTCGCTTTAATCTTTTCAAAAAATTGTCAAGCCCATTGGTTGATGCAAGCTGTCGTTTCTTTGCTGAAAATTGGAGAAATATATGGTTTGCCTTCTGATAGGAAAGTATTTCTGAAAATAGAAAAGCCTGGAGTATAACAGGGTTGTCAGGATATAACTTAACCAAAGAGTCAAGGAAATTAAAAAGTTCATCAGCTTTAATTTCCGGCTCAAGATCCGACTCTGTAATAGATGACCATTTGCTTTGAACAAATCTAAATAGCGAATGAGTTGGCGAACCCGACACACCCTTTATGGAAATCTTTTTAATGAGTGTGTTATTATAGAGAGAAGAATCAAGTTCGGCAATAACAGTCATATCCATTGTATCAAGATATAAATACTCTGCGGAGTTTGTTGTGGCAGTATTGATAACCGCTACAGTCGGCTCAATTATATTGACAGACAAAGAAAATTTTCCGGCTTGAGCTTGTGCTGAATACATTTTTGTCTCGTTTGGCACGATATCGTATCGCAAGAAAATTAGTCCTGTGTAATCCGAAGACAAAGTACCTGATATTTGAATGCTCCTGGATTGCAACTGAGACTGAGAGACAAAAGGCAAAAGCATAGAGCTAACCAGTAATGAAAATAAGAGGTTTGTCTTATGCATAATTTAATTCCCTCAACTAAGATAAATATACTTCCTTACCAGCGCCAATCCCTCCTAAGATTTCTTCTCCCCAACTCCAGCACAAATATTGATTACCTTCCCTTTTACTCAATTGCGCAATCCAGATGAATAAACATACTAACTCCCTGATCAATGAAACCAGCCCTTATCTGCTGCAACATGCCCATAATCCCGTCAACTGGTATCCCTGGGGTGAAGAAGCGCTGAACAAAGCCCGGCAGGAAAACAAACCCATTCTCGTCAGCATCGGTTATGCAGCCTGCCACTGGTGCCACGTAATGGAACGGGAAAGTTTTGAAGATGAAACCACGGCACAGTTCATGAATGAACATTTCATCAATATCAAAATCGACCGGGAAGAACGCCCCGACCTCGACCACATTTATATGGATGCCGTACAGGCAATGACAGGCAGCGGAGGCTGGCCATTGAATGTGTTCCTTACCCCGGACACTAAACCCTTTTATGGAGGCACTTACTTTCCTCCGGTGCGGGCATTCAACCGAGCCTCCTGGACAGAAGTGCTGATGGGAGTGGCAGAAGCTTTTAAAGAAAAGCGGGGCGAAATAGAAAGCCAGGCTAATAATCTTACAGACCACCTGGTACAGTCCAACAATTTTGGCCTGCATCTTCCCGGTGAAACAGACACTGTTTTTTCCATGACCAATGCCGCCACGATAATGGAAAACTGTATGAAAGCAGCCGATAAA
>CBHEUU010000385.1:0-5204 GCA_965990355.1 uncultured Chitinophagaceae bacterium | reverse complement strand
TTCTCCCGCTCTGCTTTTATCAGTGATGACACCCATAATACAGCAGGATTGAAAAAGAAAATGATCTCTACCAGGTTTTGCAGAAGATTGACGAGATAATCACGACGGCGGATATGCGCCAGTTCATGCAGCAGGATGGCTTCTATTTCTGCAGGAGGCAATGCCGTGATCAATCCTGCAGGGATCAGGATAATAGGTTTCAGATGTCCAATTACCATTGGTACTTTAGCCAGACCTGATTCTGCTACCATTACCATTTGTTTTATACCAATACCTGTTGCCAACGCCTGCAGCTTTCTTTCCCATTCTTCACCAACAGGTGAAATGGACTGATGGCGCAACCTGTATAATCCATGCAATCCTGTAAGCAATTGCAGACAGCGGGCGCAAACGATCAGGAACCAGATCAGTACGATAGTATTTGCATGAGTATTGACATAATCAATAAAGGATGTGTTTTCAACAGATACCGCAGCAGGGGCCAAAGGCAGATTGCCAACCGGAAGAGGAGAAATAAGCGGTTGCACAGTTGTTGGTTTACTATCAGTTGCAACAGGCTGTCGCAGCTGGTAAATAAAAGTGGTCACCACCGCAACCGAAAACAAAACCAGGGAACCGATCAACAGGTTATAACGCTTGCGGGAAGCGGATTTTTTGGTAAGCACGATGATCAGGCCTGCAACAGCGGCCAGTATCAGTCCCTGCCATAATGAGTAAATAAATGTATTACTCAATGCCCTGGAGATTTGCGGTGAAACAGCAGTTGAAAAATCCATGATAATATTTTTATTATGGTTAAAACCGGTTGATTGTTTATCCTTTGTTTTCCATTTTCTTCAGCATCTCGCGGATAGCATCCAATTCCTTTTCGGAAGCTTTTTTATTACCCAGGAGCTGTATCACGAGTTTGCTGACGGAACCTTTGTACATCGAGTCAACAAACTTTTCCAGCAGGTGAGCCTTCGTTTTCTGCTCTTCTTCAGCAACACTATAGATATGCTTCATGCTGCTTTCATCCCTGTTCAGGATTCCTTTATCGGCCATGATCTGCATCAGCTTTAAAGTGGATGTATAATTCACTTCCCGCTGCTCATTCAATTGGTCATTTACAAACCGGACAGTAGAAGGACCATGCTCCCAAAGCACCTGCAGTATTTCCAGCTCGGCCTTTGTTGGTTCTATCTTTTTATGATGCTCCGTATTTTCTTTCATGAATTAAAGGTAGGAATTTTTTCGTACGAACAAAAATGTAGGTTGCTTTTTTTTAAAATTTCTTTGTTAAAGAGTCTGATGGCTATGTGGTGCAACGTTTTAGCGAAGCTGTTTGTCACCCAGGACATGACTCCAAAACAAATTCTGCTGGCATTGCCCTTGCTTTGCCTGGCTGCTATAGCCAATTGCCAACGCACTACTTATTCCGTTGGCTTCAATTCCGGCCTCTTCAGGTATACAGGAGAGGGCGCATCTCATACTTCGGGAATTACTACCCACCCTTCCCCGCGAACACTAAATGAAGGAATGCCGGGAAAGAAAAGCGGTTTTTCCTATGAAGTAACGTTGAATGCCCAGCGCATTACCAAAAGCAGGATCCTTTTTGGAGCGGAGCTTGCCTGGCAATCGTTGCAAAGCCAAACCACGGTTGTTTCACAAACGCCTACACTGTATTCCAGCTTTTTTATGTTCGCCGATGGCAAAACCAAATTAACCAGCCAGTTCATCACCCTTACTCCTTTTGTCGGATATCGTTTGCTGAATAAGAAGATCAAACTGGATATCAGTACAGGTCTTGAAATAACCGGATGCGTCAGCAGGAAAGAGGAAATTGACGCCACAAACTTATCAACCGGAGAAAAACTGAGCGGCAGCCATGAACTTGCGAAACGGCCAGACCATCGGGTGCGGCTGCAAGTAAATACTTCGCTGGGCAGGTTTGGGCTAACAACAGGCTATGCAGTAGGGCTTACTAATTTTTACCCGGAGCCGGATGCGATGTATTTCTTTCCTGAAGCACGGTCAAGCTTTATCCGGCTTGGTTTGAATTACCGCCTGAATTGATCCTCACCTTATTATAATTCTGCTTTTCAAACAACAATCTGGGGTTAGTTCTATAGAAGGAGATCATGCCTTAAAACGGCATGATTTTTCCTTTTAATGGGCAAAACCTACAATTTATGTACCCACGTATTTTTACGGGCCTGATCGCTTTATCAGGCGGATTACTGCTCTTTCTTTCTGCTTGTCAAAAAGACAATGAAAACACCACTCACCTCAAAGTTCATCTCACAGACAATCCCTATAATGCCACGGAAGTGAACGTGGATATCCGGGAAGTGAATGTAAAACTGGATGGTATCGACTCTGCAAACTGGGTCAGTCTCAACACCGTGGCGGGCGTTTATAACCTGCTCGATTTTCAGCATGGAATTGATACGGTGCTTGCACAGGGAATTGTGCCTACCGGAAACCTTAAAGAGATCCGTTTTGTGCTGGGGTCAGACAACTCTATCACTATTGACAGTGTGAACTATCCCCTTACTATTCCAAGCGGAAGCGAATCAGGCTTGAAAATAAAAGTGGACAAACCCCTGCGGTCTTCACTCGATTCACTGGTGATCGATTTTGACGCGGCATTATCTATTTTTCAAACCGGAACAGGAGAATACAAACTGAAACCGGTACTGAAGATCAAATAGCAGTAAACCGAATAATAAATTGAGCTGGTCTCGCGGGCATTAGCCAAAGAGGCCAGCTATTTTATTTCTAATCAATAACCAACTGTAAGCAAGCTGCTTAGAACTTATCGTAAAAACACGATGTTGGCATCTTCATAAAATCTTTGCAAATACTTGACAGCAGAGGCTTTATTGTGTAGGTTTGCAGCACTCTATCCCTTGTAAAAATCACAAAAGACTACTGTTTCGTAAACTCCGGTTATCCTCTGGGAAGCTTCTGAACCCCTATTATCGAAACTAAAAACTTTTGTGTATGAAAAAAATCAACACATTATTGAAGAACGAGAATGTACAGGCAACAATCGTAATTGCAACTGTATTTCTTATCACTGGTTTGATTACTTTATTTGCAGTTTTTTACAGCTAATACAGCTTGCATGAACCTGATTGCAAAAACCGGCTGAGGCCGGTTTTTTATTTACTTCAATTCTTTATTGATCCGGGCCAGCAGGGTTTGTGCTTTCTGGATCCCGCGTCCGTAGGCAGCAATTATTTCTTCAACAGAAAGGGTTCTTCTCAATCCATTCCGGAGTTCATTAGTCCGCAATACTTCTTCCCAGTTGCCTTCCTCTTTGCCATCCTTTCCATAGTTAAGATGACGGTCAAGCACAGGCCCCAGTTGTTGAATTTTATAAGTATTGAAATAATTATTCAGCAAATTGATAAAAGGGATATTCTCCTGGTAGAGATCAAGCATATCATTTAAGATCTCTTTATTCTCAATGATACTCAGCTTACCGGAAGCTTTCAGTCCTTCAAAGCGGCTGATATTGGGAGACAGATAAGTAGTATTAAAAAACATATTTACATACTCAGCCAGGCTGTCCTTATTAAGCGCTTCGCCATTCGCTACTTTCGTAAAGTATTTCACGCCGTTGAACACCCAGAGATAGGAGCCGCTGTCTTCCTTCATTTCCAAAATATCATTCTTAAGGTCTTTCCCCAACCCTTCAAGAAAAGCATGTTCTTCATGCTGGTCGTGGCGCCTTTCACTCCAATTGTGCAGGGAAATTGACAGGGAAACTGCAAATACGATGATGAGTATTTCAAGAATAATATCTTTCAGCTTATGCTTCCAGCCTGTTTCTTTATTTGCGATCGTGTCCACCACTTTCTTGGTGTGTTTGATCATTTCCTGTTCAGCCATACTATTATTATTGCAATTAGCGAATGAGCGCAATAATACTAAAAAAGGCTTAGATCGGGATACTCGTCGCTTATGCTTTTGGGTCTTGCAATTCATGCCCCGGTAAACCGGATCACTTCTATTTTTCCATCCTCATGCCCGATGATGGCCTGGGAAGCCATATTGAGGAACAGACCGGTTTCCACTACCCCGGCAATATTTTCCAGGGCGGCATTGATAAATAAAGGATGTTCGATTGCATCAAACTTACAGTCGAGGATATAATGCTGATGATCGGTGATAAAAGGCTGGCCATTTTTTTCCCGCAGTTTTACTTCCCGGCATAATCCGGAATCAAGAATGCGGCGGATCACTTGTTTATATCCAAAAGAAATTACTTCAACAGGAAGAGGAAAAGCACCAAGTCTTGAAACAAGTTTGGATTGATCAGCAATGGCTACAAACTTATCGGCAGCAGCAGCAACAATTTTTTCCTGCAGCAAAGCTCCACCACCACCTTTGATAAGCTGGCCATAGGGATCAATTTCATCGGCGCCATCTATAGCAAGAGGAAGAGAATCTATATCATTTATATCAGCCAGCGGAATGCCGGCTTCGCGGGCGAGTTGAACAGTTTGTTGAGAAGTGGGTACAGCCCGGATTTCGAGACCTTCTGCCACCCGCTTGCCAAGTTCCTTTATCAACCAGTATACGGTAGATCCTGTTCCAAGTCCAAAGCTCATTCCTTGCTTAACGAGATCAGCAGCATAGACTCCGGCGTTCTTTTTTATTTCTTCAGGCGACAACATATTCACGGATTTGATGGGTAAGATAAAAATAAGGTGATTTAAGGGTACTAAGGTTTTTATACATGAAATCTTCCGTAGTAGTATGGGAAAAAAACATTTAATCGTGTTGTTTTTACCATACTCGTTTTCCCATGGCTAATTAGTTTTGATATTATAAATCAATTTAGTAGGGATATACACTTAAAAAGGTTACATGGGAGATAATGGGTGAAACAGGCTTGCGATTCCATAGTCAGCCGCTTCATAGGGACAAAGTTTTGCCCATTTATCCCGCCCTTCTATTGTTATCCTATTTTCTTTCTTTATTTATCAAACTGTTTATATGAACCAATCCGGGCATAAGCATATCATGTTATCAGGCAGTCATATTTTTTTACCAGGTGAGTGTTTTAATCATCATATCAAACTCTTTCGTATTAAACGATTGCATTATTACTGGCTAAGTGTAAAAAATAAAAAAGCCACTAAGCTGACTTAGTGGCCCCTGGTTTTTAACCAGCAGATTATTTTTTGGAGAAGCCCGGCTACGCGATAATA
>CBHEUU010000384.1:0-5209 GCA_965990355.1 uncultured Chitinophagaceae bacterium | reverse complement strand
GCCACCGTTTTTTCGAACGGAGTGCAAAGGTAAGGGCCTTTTTATTTCTACCAAATTTTTTCTTCATTTTCTTTTCAAAAAATCCGAAATATTTGGATGAAAATCAATTTGTTTTGTGAAGAACTAACCCCGTTTTTTTAGGGCGGACTGCAAAGGTAGAAGTTTAAATTTTACCACCAAATTTTTCTCAACTTTCATTACTCACACTTACTTCACTTTGCTATTCACATTTCCAAGAACTACCGCTGTTTTTCAAGCGGGTTGCAAAGGTAAGGAGTTTCAAGTTATCAGCAAATTTTTCTTCTAGATTTTTCCTGCTTTTTTTCTTTCACTTTCGAAGAACTAACCCGTTTGATCGGGGGTGCAAAGCTAGGAGGTTTTTGATTAAAAAACAAGAATTAATTTCTTTTTTTTCAATTCTTTATCTGCTATATCCAGTCACAAAACTTTCAGAGAACTACCCCTCTTTTTGATCGGGGGTGCAAAGATAGGAGTGATTATTTTTCTGCCAAATCTTTTTTGGAATTTTCTTGCCCCCACCTCCCAAAACTCAAGCCCATCAAGCATTTCAGCCAGATAATTTTTTTTAGATTTTTGTCGCCCTACTCCCCCGGGTATTCTACCCCTACCAGGAACAATCCATGCGGCGGCACCGCAAAACTCGCTCTGGTACAGTCTTTCGCCTCAATAATCCCCCTGAATTCGCCCAAATCCATCTTCCCCCTCCCCACTTTCAACATCGTAGCCGTTAATGCCCTTACCATCCCCCTCAAAAACCGGTCTGCCTTTACCCGGTACACCAAACACTCCCCCTCTTCCACCCACCCACTCTCCCTGATCTGGCATAAAAAACTCTTTACCTGGGTATTACGCTTGGAAAAGGATGTGAAATCACGGTATTCTTTCAATATCCCCGCCGCTTCCTGCATCAGATCCCTGTCCAGTTTATACGGAAAATAATAAGCCCTGTCTTCCAGAAAAGGATTCTTCTTCCTGTAAATGAAGTATTTATACTCCCTGCCCACCGCATCAAACCGGCTGTGGGCATCCGGAGGAACCTGCTTCAACCCTTTTATCACAATATCCGGTGGCAATATCGCATTCATCTTATACTGCAACTGCGGATGCACTTCCCCTTCAAAATCGAAATGAAAATAGTTCTGCAAGGCATGCACGCCTGCATCTGTTCGCGAAGAGCCCGTCAACTGCACCGGCTGGCGATGCAGTATTTCAAAAGCCTTCTCTACCTCAGCCTGTATGCTATTGGCATTCTTTTGCGTCTGAAATCCGCTGTAGTTGGCTCCTTTATAAGCCAGTTCCAAAAAATAACGGGGCATATTGTTGCAATTTGCGCTTACCCGCCGTTGCGGTCACTGATAAGCGGAAAATATTGTTACTGATTGCGACTGGCGGGCTTACCGGAGCATAGCCTTGAAACGGCTGATATAATACTCGTCTTTCAATTCTGCCTGCAGCCCGGCAAAATTCTCCCTGTCCGAAACCGACAGGTATGCGGCATCAAAAAAGTTATACCGGCCGGCATCATTGAGGAACAGGGTCCCCAGGTTTTTAATCTGCTCGCTTGTAAAACACTTTGTTTTGAACACCTTTTTAGCCGCAGCCAGCATGGCATCATCTCCATCTGTTGCCACCATCTTTTTGCGAAGCTTCAGATAATCCGTTTCACTGGCCATCGCCGCACAATCATTCTTACCGGCTTTCTGCGTTTCCGGTTTCTTTACCGGAGTAAGGTCTTTCGCCTCCGTATCCATCGGCAGGAATTTGGTTTCCTCCTGCGGAGGAGGCACCTGCTTTGTTATGGTCTTAGGGTTCGGTATAAAGATCTGCACGGTGTCTTTCTTCCCATCAGGGTATTCATCTATATAGGTTATCCCAAATCCTTCTGTAGTGGAACTCTCTGTTTTCCTTCTCACCACTGAAGGTTTATATACAGGAGCAGGGGCTGTCTCTTCCTTTTTATCTACCTTATCTATCACCGGTGTTGCCTGCAATTGTGTATCCACCGGCTCTTTCACCTGTATTGTTTCCTGCTTTTTCTCTTCAGCAGGCATGGTTTTCTTTTCATCGGGCAGCATTACTGCTGTTGATTGCTGTACAACGCTATCCCTGACAGGTTCTGAACTTTCTTCCTTTTTCGTAACAGGTGGCGTCACCGCTGTTGACTGCTGCACAACGCTATCCCTGACAGGTTCTGAACTTTCTTCCTTTTTCGTGACAGGTGGCGTCACCGCTGTTGACTGCTGCACAACACTGTCCCTGAGCGGTTCTAAGCTTTCGTCCTTTTTCGTAACCACGGGTGGAGAAACTACTGCTATAGGAGGAGGCTGTTGCGCAACAGTATCCTTAGCTAAAGAAGTAACCTCTTGCTTTTTCTCCTGCTTCTCCTGGGAGGTGGTGCTGGCAGGTGTTACCGGCTCCTGCCTGACTGCCGGAATAATAGCCGCTGGTTTTTCTTCCAGTTTTGCCACAGCCGGTTGAGGTACCACCCTTTCTTTCAGCGAAGGATCATTGACGGCTTTGGATAAAGCCTCTGTAAATGCAGAAACTTCTTTGGGCTCTGTTTTTACCGATCTTGTTTTGCCCGTAAGTTGTCCCTCTATGACCTGCTGGGTTTGCAGATCAACCAGCGCCCATCCTTTCCCTTCTGTATTCTTTAATAAAAACCCTTTATCGCGGCCGCTTACAGGCACACTGAAAGCCTGCTCCGGCCATTTATTCTGCGGAAATCCTATGGAGAAAGTATAAGTGCTGTCCTGCAGCTTCGAAAGGATCAGGTAGCCGGATGTATTGGAACTGTATACCTGCTCTTTCATCTTCAGAAAAAATGGTTGTGCCCCATCCGCCTGCAGGTACATAAAGTAAACCTTTTGGGAAAAAGCAGCTGAACTGAAAAGCAACAGGATTAGAAAGGCCTTAAACTTCTTCATAATTACGTATGATCAAAATTAGTTTAAATAACTGTATTACCGGCCTGTAAGAAACTGTTAAGTTCCGATTGCTGATGACCGAATGGCCGATGGAAGACTGCCATCGGCCATTCGGTCATCGGCAATCGATCAACGATCAAGCCGTTCCTACAGTTTTTGTCCGCATTAACCGGGGCTTCTATTACATTTGCTGATTCTAAATTACAACTATGAAGAAGACGTTTTTGTTACTGCCTTTGCTTGCTTCTGGTCTTGCCGTACTGGCTCAGCCCGGCGCACAGACTGCGGACACTACCTGGAAGAATATTTACCGGGAAACCGCTACCAAGATCAATAAACTGGTGCACACCAAACTGGATGTAAAACCTGATTTCAGCAAGTCTTATCTCTATGGTAAAGCCTGGATCACTTTGCAGCCTTATTTCTATGCCACCGATTCCCTTACCCTTGATGCAAAGGGAATGGAATTTAAAAAAGTGGTGGTATTGAAAGGAAGCAAGGAAGTCCCGTTGAAATATCAGTATGACGACTGGCAGCTCCGCATCCAACTGGATAAAACCTATACCGCCAGCGAGTCTTATACAATCTATATTGACTATATCGCCAAGCCGGATGAGTTTGATGCCAAGTATGGCTCCGGCGATATGCTTGGTATAAAAGGAATGTATTTTATCAATCCCAAAGGAGAAGACAAAAGCAAACCTACACAGATCTGGACGCAGGGTGAAACAGAATCAAGCTCAGCCTGGTTCCCCACTATTGATAAAACTGCACAAAAAACAACGCAGGAGCTAACTGTTACTGTTGCCGACAAATACGTAACGCTCAGTAATGGTAAACTGGTATCGCAAAAAAAGAATGCAGATGGTACTCGGAGCGATTACTGGAAAATGGACCTGCCCCACTCTCCTTATTTGTTCTTTCTCGGCGTAGGCGAATACTCCGTGATCAAGGATAGCTGGAAAGGCAAGGAAGTAAATTACTATGTAGAAAAAGAATATGCGCCTGTAGCAAAGAAGATCTTTGGCAATACACCTGAGATGATGACTTTCTTTTCCAAAGTCACCGGTGTTGAATTTCCCTGGATCAAGTATTCACAGATCACCGGCCGTGATTATGTAGCCGGCGCAATGGAAAACACTACTGCTACCATTCACCAGGAAAGCGCTCAGCAGGATGCACGCGAACTTATCGACGGCAATGAATGGGAAAGCACTATCGCACATGAGCTCTTTCACCAATGGTTTGGTGATTATGTAACAGCCGAAAGCTGGAGCAATCTTACACTCAATGAATCTTTTGCCAACTACAGCGAAACCCTGTGGGATGAATACAAATACGGCAAAGACGCAGGAGATGCACAGAATTATTCAGACATGCAGGGTTACCTGAACAGCAGAAGCCAGAACCTTGACCTGGTACGTTTCCACTACCACGATAAAGAAGATATGTTTGATGCCGTAAGCTATAACAAAGGCGGACGCATCCTGCACATGCTGCGCAAAGAAATAGGTGATGAAGCTTTCTTCAAAGCACTGAACCTTTATCTTACCAGTAATAAATTCAAAGCTGCAGAAGCACATCAGCTTCGCCTGGCGTTTGAAGAAGTGACAGGCCGCGATCTTAACTGGTATTTCAATCAATGGTATTTCGGCAATGGTCATCCTGCCGTGTCTATTGACTACGTATATGACGATGCAGCACGTAAAGTGAATGTGATCGTTAAGCAAACACAGAATACCGGTAAAATATTCCAGCTGCCCCTGACTGTGGATGTTTATAACGGAGAAAAGAAAACGCGTTACAAAGTGTGGGCAGACAATGCGGTGGACACTTTCAGTTTCAGCTATACCCAGCGCCCTGACCTGGTGAACGTGGATGCAGATAAAATTTTGTTGTGGGTTAAAAAGGACAATAAAACCCTGGACAATTTCATCCATCAATATAAATATGCCGGCAATTATGTGGACAGAAGGGAAGCAATTGAGTTTGCTGCTAAAAATCAAAATGATCCCAAAGCAGTGGCATTACTTAAAACAGCACTCGGTGATTCTTATCATGGCTTGCGCAATCTGGCCATTCCCCGTCTTGATCTGAAGAATGAAGCTGTTAAAACTGCGGCAGAGCCCGTGTTGGCCAATCTTGCTAAAACAGATAAAGATGCATTAGTAAGGGCTTCGGCCATTGCTGCATTGGGTAATTATAAAAAAGCGAACTATGCAACGCTGTTCAAAGCAGCTGTTAATGATTCTTCTTACACA
>CBHEUU010000383.1:0-5248 GCA_965990355.1 uncultured Chitinophagaceae bacterium | reverse complement strand
TTATTCTGAATGATCTCCTGTGTTTCCCATTCATCGCTATAAGGTTCCAGCTTATAAGAGAAATAAATATTCTCTGGATTCCCAAAATGAGGCATTGCCAGTTTGAACCGTAAATTGCGGGCACGGTAAGGCAACGATTGCAAATAACTATCATTTGCCCGGTACAATGCAGAATTTATCCATACTCCATCAATAAAGATCTGTCCTTTGGGTGGAGGACTATGAGGGCGAAGTGGATCAAGGATTGCCACTCCATTCATAGTAGGAAATGAGAAAAAGCCATTGCTTAATTGCAAGGCGCAGGGTTGACAACCTCCATTGAATTCTGTATTAAAAATACCATCTTCTTTCCCGAAATATTGGTAGTATATTTCATCCAGGTCCTTTTCATACGCTGTTAACAATGCATGCATGCTGACCTTAAACAGCCCGTTGTTTGTGCTGATCCAGCAGAACCCTTTTGTATCTGGCATAAAACAATGCGCATGCGAAAGATATCCGTTTATATCGAGCGGCATTTTTTTTACAACACCATCCTTATAGATATAAAATCCCTGTCCATAGGTGCCAATCAGCAGGAAATCGCCATATTTCAATAAGCTCCGCACTTTTGCAGTAAGCCCGGGAATGGCAATAGTGTCCAATACTTCCGGCCTGTCTCTATGAAACAGTAACAGTTTTCCCCCGCCAATGACCAGAGTGCCGGGCTTCCATTCAATTGCTGTCTCGGGACCCAGAAAACTATTCAGTTTGTTGGCAACGGCCGGTAATTTATAGAGGCGCCGGTAGCGGTCATCAGTGATCTCGGCGATCGCCAGATCGGAAATAGCGTATATGTGACCATCCATTTCTGCAAACACCCTCTTTGGAACCAGGTCATTGACAATAATTTTTATTTGATGGCCATCGCGATATTGGTGAATGATTGTATCGTTAGCAGAAAACCAATAATCACCTTGTGTGTCGCGAAAAATATTGCTACCAGGAAATTCAATACGGGGCTTATCTGTGATCAGTTTTCCCTGAGAGTTAAAACTAAGACCGGTAGCTGTGGTGATTATTCCCGGCGAGGCTTCAATCTGGGCATATTCAGCCTTACCTGCCTCGATAGCAGGTTGTGCCCGAACTGGCCGTATAACCGGTGTTTTGACAACATAAAGACCGTTTACTTCGCTCCCTAAAAAAAGGATGCCCTCCTCTTCCCAGATCTGGATGCTGATGATACCCCCGTTTTCGGGTAAGCATTCATCACATACCGGTTTCAATTGAAGGCTGTCTTCCCTGCCTTCCAGTTTCCAGATACCTTGTCCGAAGATGAGCAGCGGGGTATCCATATACGGCATCCAAATGAGATGCGGCTCTTCCTTGTTCTTACTATATGGTATGCCCTCGATACGCACGGGCAGCAACTTGTCAAGGCTGTCGTTATACCACGATAGTTCCAAAGGCGAACGGACAAAATAAATTTCTTTACCCAACTTTATTACGCTGCTGAAGCCAGGGAAATCGAGCAATCTATTCTGTCTTGCCTGGAAATAGTATACATGCCCGAAATGTTGGAATGAAAAGCTGTTGCTGTCATTGGCTTCATCACGAAACAACACCCAGGGTGGGAGAAACGATGACGGTTGCAGAGTGCGGATTTTTTCAGCAACTTTTTCTGCCGGCCACACATGCAATTCACTTGGACCCGCCCGGTAAGGGTGTATAAAAAAAGTGTCTGTGATAGCGAAAACCGTCTGATTCTTATCTACCCGGCCCACAGAAGAATTCTCATCAGCAAAAAAGATAGAGCCCTCCCTGTTCCTGGCAATGAGAGCGACCCGTGAACTGACTACAGCACCCTTGCTGGCTGCAAACCTGGTAAAATACTTTCCATCGAAACGGACCATTCCACCCTGGGTACCTACCCATAAAAACCCATTTTTTTTATCGAGTTCAATGCCTTTAATGCCATTGGCAGGCAGACCATTCTCATTGGTATAATGCTTAATGATATAGTTGTTTTGCCCATGTGCCGGAAGAACCTGCAACAGCCAAGCCATTACGATGATCATGAAACTCAACAACCTTGTTAATATACGATCTGCCATAAAACATGGAAAAATACAAAAACTCCGGCCATGGAAATGACCGGAGTGTGCACCGAAAGACCTAAAAAACTTGCTGTGGAAATATATCTGCAAGGATTAAGGCTTTATAATCGTAAAGCTTTTTCTTTCTGTTCCATTGATCACCTGCAATACATATGTTGCTTTCGGGAAACCCTGCAGGTGTATAGTACGTCCGGTTCCCGATCCTGTGATCTGTGGGTTCATCCTTTGCCCCGAGATATTGTATACCTGTATGGTGGCCTGCTCATATCCCGCTGGCATTGTCACCTTCACCCAATCTTCGGTTACTGTTGGGTATACTTTAATCGCCTGCACCTGGCAATTGTTCGTTGCCGATACAGTATTGCTGTAAGAATATGTTGCATCCGCATCTACCATCTTCAAACGGTAATAGCTTGTTTGCATATCTGATGCCGGATCAATCCATGAATAATTATAAACACCTGTATAAGGAATAGAAGCGGCTTTGCTGTAAGTGTAACCGTCTACGCTTTTCTCTACTACAAAATGGCTGAAGTTAATTACATCAGTCACTTTCCAATCCAGTCGTGATTGGCAATCTACCTGCTTAACAGTGAAGCTGACCAGTGTAACAGGCAAAGACGGAGAAAGGGTTACTGTTATTTCATCGCTGATACTGCAGCCATCAGGGAAACTGACATCCACACTGTAATATTGAGAAGAAGGAGAACCAAAGAATCCATCAGTACGCAGCGTCATAGGGAAATTAGCAAGAACGGTAGAAACATCAGGGCCTAATCCATATATAGGCGCCGCCCCATCATAAGGCGCAATATTCCAGTTGACATTATTCCCGAGATCGGTGCTGTGCTTTTGAGCCACGAAAGGCACAGCGCTTCCTGCTGCAGTTATTCTTTGCAGGCGTACATAATCGAAATTGACAGGATCGCCATTCTTCGTAATGGTGGCATTGCTGGTGCTGGAGCTAACGATCTCTGTAGCTCTGCAGGGTGTACCACTGCCATACCAGGCATCGTTGACGGTATTGTTGCTGAGTGCCTGCAATGTATACCTGTTGCCCGGGAAGAAGATCAGGGTGTCGATCACATTACCGGAGCCGTTAATCGTGCCGCTGCCTTTGTATTCCACCCTGCCCAGGGTATTGTTACTTCCATTAATTCCCACTGCTGAGGCGGTGCTGGGATCTGTAAAAGTGAGCCTGTTGACGGTAGTGGAATTCATGACGACAGCCGCAGTAATATTGCCGGTTACTATTACAGTATCGTACTGCATTCCTTCAGCCTTGAAGTCGCCCGTAGTTATGCTGGAATTGGCAGCATTCAGGGTGTGGTTGGCGATGGTACCCTGGAAGCGCCAACCTGTGGGAGCAATAACGGTGGAATTACTGATATCGATGGCAAACACATTGCCGACTGCTATCGAATTGTCGAGCTGCTGTATCGTAAGCCTGAGTCCTGAAGCATTCAGCGCGCCGTTGTATAATCCGATATAGGTTTGAGGATTGTTGTAGTCGTTCAACACAGTAAGACTGCTGCCCGGTTTGTCGATATTAAAATCGAAGTTGCCCAATACATTCCCTTTCAGAAACGCAGGATTGGTTCCTTTGGCAAACACTGATGCATTAAAAGTAGCGGTGGGATTGAGGATGATGCTATCGCCCCAGATCTCCATGTTCCAGGTGGCAGATTTATTCCAGATGGGCGCATTAGTAGCTCCTGTCCAGTTGATGTTGCGGCAATAAGCATTGCCGTTGTTCACAGTAACCGTTTTGTTGCCAGCAGTGAATCCACTTAATGCATCGAAATACACATCATCGTATACGGTGGGTACACAAGCACCTGGGGTACCGCCACTGGTAGTACTCCAATGGATATTATCGTTCCAGTCACCGGCTCCCCCTACCCAGTAATGGGGGCTTCCGGCAGAGGAATTGATGGTCCAACCAGAGTTGCCGCCTGCATCCGCCCCACTTAAGACATAAGGCGCCAGGGGACCTGTTGCCCTCATGTTCTGAAGGTATACATTGTTAATATGTACTTCTGTTGCGGCCTGGAACGCCAGGGTTGAAGTGCCACTGCCCCGTATCTCAGTGAGGCCGCTGCAAGGTGTTGCTTCTGCTTTAATGTATTTGCTAATGGTATTGGTTCCGGTAAAGGTGTAGTTTCTTGAACCGGCCAGTATCAATGAGTCGATGTTATTATTGGTGGTGCTACCTAAGAAACCTGAGCCTTTGAACTCGAGCCGGCGGATCGTATTGCTGCTTAACACTCTGGCATAACTGGTAGGTGATGTAGAGGTAAATGTAAGTTGTCCAAACGTGGTGCCGCTGATATCAAAATCATTAGTGGTCTCACGCCTGGTCTCGGTGAGCTCCACCCAGGGATAGTTACCGCCAGGGGCATTAGATAAAAATCTTGCATGGGAAGTAATGCGCGATCCGGTTGATGTCATTTGTTTATTGCCCCCATAGTATACCCACCTTAAGTTCGTGGTAATGGTTGCATTGGTGATATCGAGATTCCTGATAGTATTATTATTACTGACGAAGATCCAGCAGGTAACGGTACGCCCCGCCATATTCAGCCCTCCGCTGGGGAATTCGATGGTTGCAGTGGTGCCGGTGTTGATCCAATCATCCATCAGGGTAACCGAACCACTGCTGGATTTAGCTACCTGGAATGAAAAATTGCCCTTTCCTCCGCCATTGGTAGTGAGGGTAACAGCATCGCTGCCATAGAATTCAAGTTTTCCGCTTATATTAACAGAAGACTGCAGCACGGCAGACCCATACACTCTCAATGAGTAGCTGGGAGATTCTGTGAAAGTCGTTGCTCCCACACCGGACGCCCAGGTAATATCTTTACAAAATGAGGTACTGCTGGTAGTTACTGTAGCACCCGCAAGACCACTACTGGCATCGAAAACCACATTATCGTTTCTAAACGGTACACAGGCACCACCTGCGCCGCCGCTGGTGAAGCTCCAGTGACTCTTGTCGTTCCAGTCGCCAGCACCGCCTACCCAGTAAAGCGTGGTGCCGGTGCCGGATGACTCGGTGATCGTAAAGCCTGTATTATTCCCTCCATCGATTCCGTTTACGGCAATGGGAGTAACAGGGCCGGTGGCCTTAACGCCAGTAAGGATCACGTTAC
>CBHEUU010000382.1:0-5253 GCA_965990355.1 uncultured Chitinophagaceae bacterium | reverse complement strand
GTATATCCGTTTGATGATACAGATATTTATAAAACACTGGAAGGCGCTTCCTTTTCGCTCAGTCTTTTTCCTGATGCAAAAATGGAAACGTATATGGATTCACTGATCGAAAAAGTGAGGAGAGCACAGGAATCCGATGGATATCTGTATACAGCCAGAACAATTGATCCACTGCATCCTCATTCCTGGGCCGGCCCGGAAAGATGGGTGAAGGAAAGGGATATGAGCCATGAACTGTACAACTCCGGCCATTTATATGAAGCCGCTACAGCACATTATTATGCCACCGGCAAAAGATCACTGCTGGATATCGCTTTGAAAAATGCTGACCTTGTTTGTTCTGTTTTTGGACCCGGCAAACTGCAGGTAGCTCCCGGTCATGAAGTAGTGGAAATGGGACTGGTGAAATTATACCGCATTACCGGCAAGCAGGAATACCTGAACACAGCCAAATTCTTTATTGACCAGCGCGGTCATTATACCGGCTATGATCCTAAAAGCAATGATCCTTTTAAAAATGGTTCTTACTGGCAGGATGATAAACCTGTTATCCAGCAGAACGAAGGAGAAGGACATGCTGTAAGGGCCGGCTACCTGTATGCTGCCATGGCAGATGTAGCAGCACTCACCGGCGATCAGCAATACCTCAATGCCATTGATTCCATCTGGCAGAATATTGTTTCTAAAAAAATGTATGTGCAGGGTGGTGTTGGCGCGATCCCTTCGGGAGAACGTTTCGGCGGAAACTATGAATTGCCTAATACCACGGCTTACAATGAAACCTGCGCACAGATCGCGCAGGTATTCTGGAACCAGCGCATGTTCCTTTTACATGGAGATTCGAAGTATGTGGATGTAATGGAAAAGATCCTGTACAATGGTTTTATCTCCGGGCTGGGGCTTGATGGCAAATCATTCTTTTATACCAATGCAATGGAAGTGAAGAACAGCTTTTCCCATCGTGATATGGAGCGTAAGCGTTCCGGCTGGTTTGAATGCTCCTGCTGCCCCACCAATGTGGTGAGATTGCTGCCTTCCATTCCGGGTTATGTGTACGCACAAAAAGACAATATCGTTTATGCCAATCTTTTTATCAATGGCACCGGCAACCTGACGGTGATGGGTAAACCCGTTACGGTTATCCAGCAGAACAATTATCCCTGGGATGGCAACCTGAGTTTCACCCTTCAGCCGAAATCCCCGCAGGATTTTTCATTCCGGATACGGATACCAGGTTGGGCGCAGGGTCAGGCTATACCTTCTTCATTGTATACGTTTGAGGATAAATCAGGCAAACGGGTTATCATATCTGTTAATGGAACAGCCGTGGAGTATCCGGTAGAAAATGGATATGCAGTACTCACCCGGAAATGGAAAAAAGGAGATAAAGTGGAAGTGGCATTGCCAATGGAAGTGAGGACGGTGAAAGCAATCGATTCTGTAAAGAACGATATCGGTAAGATTGCCCTGCAACGCGGGCCTATCGTTTATTGTGCTGAATGGGCCGACAATAATGGCAAAGTGTCCAATATACTCCTGCCATCGAACACCACGTTCAGCACCGTTTACAAGCCATCCCTGTTCAACGGGGTGACTGTGATAGAAGGAGAGGCGCCGGTAGTGAAGATCAGTGCCGATGGGTTGAGCGTAAGCACAGCAAAACAAAAGTTCACGGCTATTCCTTATTACACCTGGGCCAACAGGGGAGAGGGCGAAATGACGGTTTGGTTCCCCGAAAAAGTAACAGACCTTGAATTGCTGCCAGGGAAGTAAAAAATAACGCTATCGTTTGCGTGATAGGAAAGAGTTCAAACTGCTATATTGCAACCGTAAACAAACACGCATGAGACACTATTCGAAACAACCCCGGTTCCTGCTGGCTGTGGATTGTATCATTTTTGGGTACGATGGACAGGAGCTAAAACTGCTGGTGATCCAACGTGGGTTTGAACCCTGTAAGGGAGAATGGAGCCTGATCGGTGGTTTTGTTCAGTTGCACGAAACAGCTGAGGCAGCTGCAAGGCGGGTGCTGAAAAATCTTACCGGCCTGGATGTACTGTACCTGGAGCAATTACATGCCTTCAGCGATGTTGACAGGGACTCGGAAGAACGGACAGTATCGGTGGCTTATTTTGCATTGATAGATATCCAGAAATACAAACAGCAACTGAGTGAAGATTATCACCCGGTCTGGTTTTCGATCAACCATCTTCCGCATCTTATTTTTGATCATAACCAGATGGTGGAGCTGGCCAAAGAGAAACTGCGTTATAAAGCCGCGCTTCATCCATTGTTGTTTGAATTATTGCCGGCGAAATTTACCATCCCTCAATTGCAGAATCTTTATGAATGTGTTTATAACACTACGTTTGATAAAGGGAATTTCAACAGGAAGATATTATCCACCCACCTGCTTACCAAGCTGGCAGATAAGGATAAACTGGGATCAAAGAAAGGAGCGTTTTATTATAAAGTGAATACGAAAACCTATAACGATAACTTTCATTCCTTCCTCAATTTTGTGACCAACCCGCATAAGATCGGGAATGGGAATGGATCGTAATATTTGTCCCACCAAGACAACAAAGAGCACAAAGGATATTTTTTCTTTGTGCTCTTTGTTGTCTTGGTGGGAACCATGAATTTCTTCTTTGCGAGACCCCTTACAAGGTTGCCATATCTATCACAAACCTGTATCTCACATCACCTTTCTCCATCCGCTTGTAAGCGGTTTGGATATCTTTCATATCGATCAGTTCAATGTCTGAAACGATATTGTGTTCTGCACAGAAGTCAAGCATCTCCTGAGTTTCCGGCAAGCCTCCGATTCCGGAGCCAGCCACGCTTTTACGCCCCATGATCAATGAGAAAGCGGGGATCTTATTAGGCTCTGAAGGAGCGCCTACACAGATATGCGTGCCATCTGTTTTTAACAGGGATAAATAAAGAGAGAAATCATGTTCAGCACTTACCGTGTCAAGTATGAAATCAAAAGTTCCTCTTGCTTTTTTCACCTGCTCTGCATCACTGGTAAGAATAAAATGATGTGCACCCAGTTTCTTTGCATCTGCTTCTTTTTTGGGTGAAGTGCTTAATATGGTAACTTCTGCACCAAGTGCCACACCGAATTTTACACCCATGTGGCCAAGTCCGCCAAGACCGAGCACTGCCAGTTTATGGCCTTTGCCTACTTTCCAATGCTTCAGCGGTGAATAGGTGGTAATGCCTGCGCAGAGTAAAGGTGCTGTAGCCGCAAGCGGAAGCTTGTCGGAGATATGCAGCACAAAATCTTCCTTTACTACAATGGTGTTGGAATAGCCACCATAAGTAGGTGAGCCATCGCCATATTTATCTATACCATTATAGGTTTGTACTGCATCGTTGGCGCAATACTGCTCCAGTCCATTGCGGCAGTTGTCGCAGGTACGGCAGGAATCCACCAGGCAACCTGTTCCGGCAAGATCACCAACTTTAAATTTCTTTACATGAGCCCCTACTTTAACTACTCTTCCAACGATCTCATGTCCTGGTACCATAGGGAAAATGCCCGGGAACCAGTCATTGTTGACCTGGTGAAGATCTGAATGGCAGACTCCACAATAAAGAATATCGAATTGTACATCGTGAGGGCCTACTTCACGGCGCTCAAAATTCCATGGCGCTAATGGAGCGGCAGGGCTCTGTGCCGCATAAGCTTTTGCTGCGATCATAGTGATTGTCTTATTTTTTTAAAAGAAAATTCAGCCGGTATTTCGGGGGATCGAATTAAAAGGAATAAAGGTTCTGTGTATTCCTTTGCATGCCAGCTTAGTATTTATGGCTCAAAGTTAGGGAAGGTAATAATAGGTTCGATTGGGAAAATCAAACTAAAACTTACAAAATTCAAACAGTTGAACTTCTTTTTAAGTGAGTTGGTTTTCGGCCTTCTCTTTTCTCAACCGCTTGAGGTATCGCTGTTTTACGCTGTAACGGTCTTTTGTTATTTCTATCTGCTTAATCAAAAATAACAGCGTATACATCGGCAGCATTAAAAGCAATGCCAGCGTGATAACAACATTGTTGCCCGATTTGATTAAAAGATTGCTCATAGTTTTCCACACTTTTTTATAGGGTTGGCAAGCATGGTACACTAAATTACTACTGCTTTTTGTGGAAAACTTCATGCGGAAAACTTCACAACATTAATTTAACCTGTAGTGGTAATAAGCAAACATTGTTTGGTGGTAAACTGTGAATTCTGTTGATATGAATGTGCATCCTAACATCCCGGTAATGCTGCGGTAACAATCCCGTAACATTAGATAATGAAAAGAGGTACCAGTTTTGCTTCTTAAATAATGCAGTTGTTAATAACGTGTCGCAAGAAACCTAAATAATAAAATAATATGCCTGTCGCCTGTTTACTTTTCAATGGGATACAATACTCTTTTCCGGCCACGGAAAAAGCAATAGCGTGGGCACAACGAAGTCACGGATCGCTTCTGGCATTATTTCTTCGTGCAAAGCAGGAACCAAAAGAAGGATACATTTTTCCCAGCGATCTCGATGCTGCAGAAGAATTCAACACAACGGATGAAGCGCGTGCAAGTCATACAGCTATCATCAATAGCAATATCCGTCTCTTGCGTAATGAAGCCGTCCGTCAGAAAGTGGAGATAGAGATCGTTGTAATGGAACAACCTTCCAAAGAAGAATTGCTGGATAAAATGAAGGGAATGGAAATGGTATTTATCAGCAGCACCATAATTGAAACAGGTATACTGACAGTGGACAGCATCAACCTCGAAAAGTTTTTATCAGACTTACCGGTACCGGTGGAAAGCCTGCCTGAATAAAACGGTCTTAAAAGCGTACATTTTTTGTATCAAAACCGGACACCTTTTTCTTTCCTCAGTTCTAATTTACTGAACATTAGCTATTTACTTTCTGGCACCTTCATTGAAATGCGTAGGGGCCTGATAAACCTAATGTATTCATCCATGCTTAAGAACTATTTCAAGGTTGCTTTCCGCAATCTTCTCCGCAGTAAAGGACATTCTTTTATCAATATCGCCGGGCTCTCTGTAGGTATTGCTGTTACCATACTGATCGGCCTCTGGATCTTTGATGAATGGTCGTTTAACCACTACCATGAAAATTATAAACGCATTGCTGCGGTTGAACAAAATGTGACCAATAATGGTGAAGTGCAAACCTGGGATGCCGTGCCTTATCCGTTGGCAGAAGAACTGCGTAAAAATTATGGCAGTGATT
>CBHEUU010000381.1:0-5264 GCA_965990355.1 uncultured Chitinophagaceae bacterium | reverse complement strand
CTGGATATATACAATAACTCCTTCGATTCACGCCAGTCATTTGTCATGGAGTATCGTCTAAAAAGAAATGATGGACAATACCGGTGGTTGCAGGACGTCGGAAAGCCGACTTATTCTTCCGAAAATATATTTACCGGTTATATTGGTTCGTGCTCAGATATTCATGATCAGCGAATGATGAAGGAAGAACTGGAATTACTTGTTAGCCAGCGGACTAATGAATTGCATGATGCGCTTAACCGGGAAAAGGAAATGAATGAATTGAAATCCCGTTTTGTTTCAATGGCGTCCCATGAGTTCAGATCTCCGTTGAGTATTGTGCTTTCCAGCATCTCCCTGATTGACAAGTATATAGGTTCTGAAAAGGATGAAAGGGTGGACAGGCATATCCTGAAGATCAAAACGGCCCTTGGGAACCTTACAACTATCCTTGACGATTTTCTATCAATCGACAAATTAGAACAGGGTAAGGTAGAAGTGAATTGTGAGAAGTTTGATATCAATGAATTCATGCAGAAGATAATTGAAGATGTATACCTCTTTCAGAAAAAAGACCAGTGCATTAATATCGGGCATACGGGTGATCCGGAAGTGGCATTGGACCAAAAGAAACTCAGGTACATCCTGGTAAATCTGATTTCGAATTCCATGAAATATTCTCCCGAAGGTGCAGTAATAAATTTAAATGTTTTAACCAGGGATGGGTATACAACACTCTCTGTACAGGATAATGGGATCGGAATTCCTGAAGAAGAACAACAGCATATGTTCAATAAATTCTTTCGTGCAAAAAATACGCAGAATATGCAAGGGACCGGACTTGGATTAACGATCGTAAAAAGATATGTGGAGTTAATGGGTGGTAAGATCGGATTTGTGAGCAGAGTAGGTGAAGGCACTACCTTTATGATCGATTTACCTGGCGCTTTAGCCGGGCAAACAAATGATACTCCTGAAAGAATATACCCCAATTGATAAAATGATTTTTATCATCATCCTTTTTGATAACTATCAGTGCAATTATCCATAGGTAACTCTATGTTGCGGTTCAATCATTTATATTCTTCATGAAAGCACTGGTCATTTCAGGAGGAGGGAGCAAGGGTGCATTCGCCGGAGGACTGGCACAATACCTCGTAACAGTCTGCAAACGGGATTACAAAATATTTATCGGCAGTTCAACCGGCAGCTTATTATGACTAATTTAATGCAACGAACGATTACAGGGATAATATTGGCCATCCTGGTTATCCTCTCAATCGTCTATAGCCCGTATAGTTTTATATTTCTGATCCTTACTATTAATGTTCTTGGGTTATTGGAATTCTATCGGCTGTTTAGCATTTATACCCTTTTGCCGAGGAATATAAGCGGTGTCATTTTATCAACCAGCATCCTGATCACATTTACCCTTGTTGTATCTGCTATAAGTGATTGGCGGATATTGCTCGTTAACATTTCGCTGGCATTTGGAATATTTATAACCGAACTCTATCTGAAAGCAAAATATCCTTTTCAGAACCTGGCTTTAATTTTTCTCGGCATAGTCTGCATAACTGTTCCGCTCTGTTTCTTTATTGCTCTTGCGATTTTGCCGCCGGACCCGGAAAATTATCCTTATGTAGTGCTGGGATATTTTTTTATCCTTTGGTCAAATGATAGCGGGGCCTATTTTGTAGGAAAATATTTAGGTAAAAGGCCTTTGTTCCTGCGGCTGTCTCCCAAAAAAACCTGGGAAGGAAGCCTTGGGGGCACTATCTGTGCGTTGGCGGTTGCTTTTTTTCTTTCCATGTTCATTTCAGCAATTAACCGGGTAGAGTGGCTTAGCATGGCGTTGATAATAATCGTTACCGGTACAATAGGGGATCTTATTAAATCACTTATGAAAAGAAGCCTCAATATTAAAGATTCGGGAACTATTCTGCCGGGTCATGGAGGTATTCTTGACCGGTTTGATTCACTATTGGGCTCGGCTCCCTTTGTATTTTGTTATCTATCCTTATCAGGACATGTATAAGCGCAGTTATTATATCATTAATGCTATTACATTCTATCGGCTTCTGGTTGCTCCTTTGCTGGCTTTCCTGGCACTTGATCATCAGCCTGACCCCTTCAAGTGGCTGCTTGCAATCAGTTTTTTTACCGATGCTATTGATGGGTACCTTTCGCGCCGGTATAAGGTAACCAGTATTTTTGGCTCAAAACTCGATTCCATTGCAGATGATCTTACCATTGCCGCTGCCACTATCGGGTTATTTGTATTAAAGCCCGGATTTATCAGGCAGGAACTGGTTCTTTTAGGAGTTCTGCTGGGTCTATTTATCCTTCAAACGGGTTTAGCCATTTTGCGGTATAGAAGAATGACCAGTTTTCATACGTACATGGCAAAAATTGCTGCAGTAATGCAGGGAGTTTTTCTTTTATCGTTGTTCTTTCTGCCTGAACCTTCTTATGCTGTATTCTATATAGCAGTCATTATTACCGCACTTGACCTGATAGAGGAGATCATACTGGTGCTGATGTTGCCTCACTGGCAGGCCAATGTGAAAGGGTTATATTGGGTAATTAAAAAAATAAAATAGAGTCACTGCCACTTACCGGGAAATCAATAAAAAAGCATTATCCTTGATCCGTTCATGTACTTTACTCCACTACCAATCTTTCATCCTGGCCATATAATATTTTAATGCCGGTCGTTTTTTCTTCCGGCTGTAGTAGTATTCAGTACCAATAATCAGCACACTGATCAGCACTTCATTGCTTGCGGGCAAACTTTGATCAAACAACTTGCCGTTTTTTTTTGCCACGATAGTTGCCTTACCCCGGATAGTAATATAATAGTTGTCTTTTTTATTATAAAATTGAAGTTGTGAAAAGAACTTTGTTTTAAGATTACTCATATCCGTATATGGCTTCCTGGCAGTGAAAAGAATGTTGCCGGATGTATCAATCCTGGAAACGGTTATAATAGAGGTGGGAAATTTCAAAATGGAAGTGCTCAAATCAGAAAAAATCGCTGTTTTCAAATTTTTTATCCTGCTGCCTGAGAAATTAAAATACTTTTCGGTTATCATAACTTTATGTTGATCTGAAATCAATAGCCTTTACAAATTTATTTTGAAGGAATTTTATTATCAATGATGATAATCAATGAATGGACTGATTCATTTTAAAATAAAAAGTTTCATATTTTAAAAGCCTGATAAGAGACAGGGTTTTTATTGACAGAGATCATTTTTTGAGGGGAATAAGGATATTATTTTTGTAGCAAGTTTGATCCAAGGGGGATCGGTTAAATTGGAGGATAGATATATCTGTTTAAATGGCGGTAAACTATCTGACCGAAATGCAGTATAAAAACTGTTATTTTAACCAGGAAATTTTTTGGGTCAGGCAGGCACTGATAGAATAAAGGTTGTAAAAGACAATAAGCTACCAGTACCGATCAGGGGCGGACTGCAAAGCCCGCCTTTTTTTATACATAAACATTAATGAGCACTCACTGCTCCGGTAATACTGTAATTTTGAGGGTACGATAAATAACGCAGGATGAATATTCCCATAAAATTTGGAAACAATAATCAGTTTTCGCAAGATCCCCGAATTGTTTTAGCCGCCGATATCGGCGCAACAAAGACGGACATGGCTCTCATCCGGTTCGAAGGAAAAGCCTTTTCAATACTGAAAGAAAATAGATTTCACACGAAGGATTTTACTGACGCAGGTCAGATGATTGCTGATTTTTCAGCTGAAGGCAAAGTGCCTGACGTTATAAGTTTAGGAGTGGCCGGGCCTGTACAACATGGCAAGGTCACCATCACCAACTTATCCCGGGAGATTGATGGCAAAGAAATATCGAAGCAAAATAATAATATACCTGTTTATCTGGTGAATGATCTTGAAGCTACAGCGTATGGATTGGCAATGCTTAAAAAAAAGGATATTCACGTACTGTATGAGCCCAATAAGTATATTGAAGGCAATATGGCCCTGATAGCGCCAGGAACCGGGCTGGGTGAGGCGGGTTTATATTGGGATGGAAGTGCTTATCGTCCTTTTGCAAACGAAGGAGGCCATTGCGATTTTGCTCCACGCAACGAGTTGGATATGGAACTGCATGCTTATCTCCATAAGAAATTTGGACATGTAAGCTGGGAGCGGGTGATCAGCGGGCCCGGGATCCATTCGATCTATGAGTTTCTCCGGGTAAAATACGGGGAAGTTCCTGCCTGGTTGGCTGAAAAGATGCTGGTGCATGACCCGGCTACTGTGATCAGTGAAAATGCGGAAGAGGCTGCTATCTGCAAAGAAACGATGAATATTTTTCTTCATTATCTTGCCATAGAAGCGGCTAACCTGGCCCTGAAATTAAAAGCAACAGGAGGTTTGTTTATCGGAGGAGGTATACTGCCAAAAATATTAAGATTGGTGAATACTGATTCCTTTATGAGGTCCTTCCGGGATTTCGGCCGCATGAAATCACTCTTGCAAAACATTCCTGTAAAAATCATTTTGAATGATAAGACAGCTCTTATTGGGGCAGCCTGTTATGGAGCATTTGGAAAAGGATAGCTGTTTCTTCTTTTGGCATCTACAAATCTTTCCCCAAGGTATCCGGTATTTCTTCGGAACATACTTTCAAAGCCCTTCCCACCCGATCAATTATATAATTCCTCGGTTTCCCTGATGGCCAATTTTATTTGCCATTTTACTAATTGCGATGAAGTTGAAGCTGCATCCAGAATAATCCTTTCAATAAAGGTGACCAATTCCAGAAAGTATTGTTCAATCCGGGAAGTGACAGAAATGCGTTCGCAATTAGCTGATTCCTGCTGTAAAAGGCTATTAAAATGGATAAAGTATTTCTGTACCTGATTTAAGAATATTTCTATTTCCGACAAAAAAATATCAATATCACCGCTATTTAAATACTTTGCATTGCCTGAAGCCAGTCTGTTTTGGGTATGGATTTTTAGCTGGTCTACCAGGTCTTTTTGAATTTGTTCATGAAAAGAACTGACAAGGGAAATACATTGGCCAAGGCTTCCCAGTAATTGCTGGTAATACAGGGATGAGTATGATTCTTTTTTTGTGTAAGACGAGATCTTTTTTTGAAATATCTGCATGAAGCATAGCAGCCGTGTGAAATCAGGAAGGTCTTTCTTCCTCAATTTTTTGAAAAGATAGTTAACGATATTCTCATCGCTCATTTTTTCTTCGAGCGAAATATCTATAATGGCTGTTTCATTTCGACCGCCTGCAAA
>CBHEUU010000380.1:0-5270 GCA_965990355.1 uncultured Chitinophagaceae bacterium | reverse complement strand
ACTAATATTGCTGGCAACAACAAGCCCCCCGGTATACACATAGTTATTTGTAACAGTCAGCTCCTGGTTGAATTGTCCTGGCAATCTCGAATAGGAAAAGCCTGCATTCACATTAATAGTCGACTTGATAAAGCTGACCGGCATACTGTATGTAAAGAATGTACGCAGGCTCTTATATCCATCAAGGTTCACTGGCTTTGTTAATTGAGATCCCTGTTTCAGCACGATATTCTGCTGAATGGTTGAATCGCCATTCTGTGGAGAAAACAAAGCGCTGGTAATATAATCCTGCGCGGTTTGCAGAAAGATGTTGGCAAAGAAACTTTGTCCCTTCTGTGTATTGGTAAATGTATACCTGCCGGAAACAAAATGCGTATAAGATTGCTTCAGGTCCGGATTACCCATTGAAACACGGAGGGGATTGCTGATATCCACCACATCCTGCAATTGCGTAACCGAAGGGAAGTTCACATTCGCACGGTAGAAAATACGGAAGCTGCTTTTGGGTGAAATGCGTTTGCTCCACATAAGGTTGGGCAGAACATTATTAAACGACTGGTCCACTTTTGTTACACTTGGAAAGATACGGTCGCTCTGCAGTTTGGAATTCTGGAAATTCACTCCCACAGAAAACTGGTTATCCCGGCTCTGCCCTATACGATAACTAACGCCTCCGTTCTGCGTGGTAACCGTATTATCAAAGCGGTTGGAAAGGGCAGGATCAAAAACAGAATACTTTTCAGTAAGTGGTTCGTATGAAAATGTTTGCTGGTCTGCTTTATTCTTTTGATAAGAAGGCGCATAACTGAACTGCAACTGACCACGCTTGCCTATTGGTTCTGTATAAGAGATATTAGCCGAAAGATTATAACCATTGGTCGGGTTATCGCGGAATTGGTTCTGTATGGAATCAGTAGGTGGGTTGGTATCAAAATACCTGTACTTCGCATTGTTATAGCTTTCGCCATCATTCTGATTGAAAGTTGTATTCAGGTTGATGGAGAATGTGCGGCCACGTTTAGCAAAGTTGTGACGGTAAAGAATATTATTCCGCAGGTTATATCCATGGCGTTTTGAAGTGCTGATATTATCAGACGTATTCAATGAATCATTTTCGCCATAAAAGGTTCTGCCTATCGACTCAGACACCGATTCGTTAGTCTGGAAATTAAGGCTTGGATTAATGATCAGCGAGTTACTGGAATCGATGCGATATTCCAAACGAAGATTGAAACGGTGATTGAAGTTCTTGCTCGTTGAGGAGCTGTTCTGATCAGTGTATTGTGTTTTTACATCTACCGGAAGCTGGCTTCTTACAATACGTTCATTGTCGACTGTGCTGTTATTAAAGAAATAGCTTGCCTGCACATCCACTTTTTTGCCCCATTTATCTGAGAAGTTGACACCAATAGAATTGGTTTTACTGATACCGCTTTGCTGGCCGACGGAAAAATTATCACTGCCACCACCAAATCCTCCGCCTCCACCTTGAGGACGTCCACCGCCACCACCGCCGCGTCCACCACCGCCTCCGCCGAAGTTGCCGCCACCACGGTTATTGCCGCTGCTGGTAACACCTAGCAGGTCCTGTGAAGCAAAATTCTGCTGGTTTATATTATTAAAGTTGCCGACAAAAGAGATCCGTTTATCTCCTTTAAAAAAGCTTACGTTGCCACCGGCAGAATAACGGTCATCTGTGCCATAGCCGGCGAAAATGCGACCAAACTGGCCATTTTTTATACCGGCTTTAGTAACGATGTTCAGCGCTTTTTGCGAATTGCCATCATCAAAACCGGTAAATGCCGCCTGGTCACTAAGACGATCGAAGATATGTATCTTATCAACTACATCGGAAGGAAGGTTGCGCAACGCTGCCGTAGCATCATCACCAAAAAACTCGCGTCCGTCAATCGTCACTTTTCTTACCTGCTCACCCTGTGCTGTTACAGTACCATCCCGGTCAACAGTAATGCCAGGCATTTTCTTGATCAGGTCTTCAGTAGTAGCATCGGGATTTACTTTGAACTGGCTTGCATTCAACTGTAAGGTGTCGCCTTTTTGCTGGGCCGGTGGTGTTTTAGATACAACTGTTACCCCGCTTAATTCGGTAGCAGACTTGGGAATGAATAATGTTCCGAGCTCAATAACGGGCACAGAATCATTGGTGGCAACAATTTGTTTGTACTGAGCATAACCACTATAGCTCACTTTTATAAAAAAAGAATCAACAGGCAGGTTTTGAAAATGGAATATGCCGGCACTGTCAGACAGTGCATTGTATATATGGGATGAATCTTTCAGGGAAGAAAGGGTAAGTGTGGCGCCTTGCAGGGGTTTGTTATCTACAAGGTCCACTAATTTTCCTTTAATGCTTTGAGAATGAGCAGATAGAGCAGAAACCAATAACACTAAAAAGAGTAATCTGAAATGCTTCATAATTTATTGTTACGAGTATAGGACGCCTAAATTGCAGACAACTTTCGCCATTGGGTTTTTATTATACTGTACAAAATTTCAGCCAGCGATCATCATTAAAGTGGCCCGATATTTTCAGCAATTGAGCCAGGAGAGCCATGTTTAGCGGAAAATTTTGCGAGTCTTCATCCATTTCGCAGAACTCGAGTATCTTGCAGCCTCGTAAAAATCTTAAGAAGAATTATGGAGTATAGTAAACTTGTCGCCGTAACCGGATTGCCCGGCCTGTATGAATTGATCAATAGTAAGAATGATGGAGCTATCGTCCGCTCACTGGATGATAACAGCACCAGGTTCGCCTCTTCCCGTATCCACAACTTTTCACACCTGGAAAGCATCGAAGTGTACACCGTTGGTGATAATGTAAATCTTGTGGAGATATTTCATGCAATGGACAAAGCAGGCGGCACACTGCCTGACGGAAAAGATAATGGAGCATTAAAAAAATATTTTGAGAAAGCATACCCTGAACTGGATTTTGAAAGAGTGTATGCCAGCGATCTGAAAAAGATGGTTAAATGGTTCGAGATACTCAAGAAAAAGAATATCGAGATCAAACTGTCTGAACCGCCTGCAGAAGAAGAAGCACCTGAAGAAGTAGTAGAGGTAGCTGAAGAAAAAGCACCAAAGAAAAAAGCGGCTGCTAAAAAAGAAGAGAAAGACTCGTCCGCCGGGGTGGAAGAAGCACCCAAAAAGAAAGAAGCTAAAAAAGAAACAGCTGCTGAAGAACCAGTAAAAGAAAAAGCCGCAGCCAAGAAAAAAGCTTCTCCGAAAAAAGAAGACAAAGCAGAAAAAGAAGAAGCACCAAAGAAGAAAACTGCAGCTAAGAAAAAGTAATCCTCTTTTTCTGTTTGTGTGCCGAAAATTAAATTGCAGGTACACCAGTGCATTAATACTTTAAAATAATCATTTTATTAAGCTATAAACTCCGTACTATGGAAGTTTGTAGCTTTTTATATTCAAAGAGAACCGATCATGACTTATAGTGCTGATATAAAAAAACGTCCCCGTCACTTTCTTCCTAAGGATTTTGAAGTGAAAGACTGGCCATCGCTGGAGCCCTATTTTAAAGAATTGCTGGAACGGCAGATTGATTCTGCTGCATCACTTGAGCAATGGTTGAAAGACATCAGTGAGCTGGAATCTGTTGTAAGTGAAGACGCCTGCTGGCGCCAGATAAAGATGACCTGCGATACAGAGAATAAAGAACTGGAAGATGCTTTCAATTTCTTTATGATGGAAATACAGCCGAAGATCCAGCCTTATTCTGATCAGCTGAACAGGAAACTGGTGGAGAATCCTTTTGCTGCAAAACTTGACCATCAAAAGTTCTTTACTTATCTGCGCAACGTTAAAAAGAATATTGACCTGTTCCGTGAAGAGAACATACCCCTGCAGGCTTCCCTGAATGTGGAAGCACAACGCTTTGGTATGATCTCCGGTAAAATGACCATTACCATGAATGGGCAGGAATATACCTTGCAACAGGCTTCCAAATTTCTTGAAGATCCAGACCGCAGCATCCGTGAAGAAGCTTACCGGAAAATAAATGAACGACGCCTGCAGGATAAAGCAGAGCTGAATGCTTTGTATGGTTCATTATTGCAAAAGCGCCACCAGATAGCGCTGAACACCGGTTTTGCCAATTACCGTGATTTCCGTTTTGCAGAGCTGGGACGTTTTGATTACACCAAAGAAGATTGTCATCAATTTCATGAAGCAGTAAAGCTGCATGTAATGCCGTTGGTAGATCAGATTTATGAAGCAAAAAAGAAAAAACTGGGAGTTGACACTTTCCGCCCCTGGGATATTGAAGCAGAGCCAGCCGGAGTGAAGCCATTGAGGCCTTTTACCACCGGAGAAGAGCTGGTGGAAAAAACCATCGAATGCTTCCGCAAAATGCGCCCTTTCTTTGCCGATTGCCTGGAGAAAATGAGAATGATGGGGCATCTTGACCTGGAAAGCCGGAAAGGCAAAGCCCCGGGTGGCTACAACTGCCCGTTGGCAGAAAGTGGTGCGCCATTCATTTTTATGAATGCAGCAGGCCAGTTGGATGATGTTACAACCATGGTACATGAAGGCGGCCATGCCATCCATTCTTTTTTGGCTCATCCGCTTGAACTGAATGGTTTTAAGGAATATCCCACAGAAATTGCCGAAGTGGCCAGCATGAGCATGGAGCTGTTCAGCATGGACAACTGGAAAGTGTTTTTTGATAATGCAGAAGAATTGATCCGGGCCAAAGAGCAACAACTGGAGCGCGTGATCACTATTTTCCCCTGGATAGCAACGATAGACAAGTTTCAGCATTGGGTATACGAAAATCCCAACCATACCGAGGAGGAAAGGGTAGCCAGCTGGATAGGGATCTCCAATGAGTTCACCTCTTCCGTGATTGATTTTTCCGGGTTATCGGCCTTCCGGGAGTATTCCTGGCAGCGGCAGTTGCACCTGTTTGAAGTGCCGTTTTACTATATTGAATATGGAATTGCCCAATTAGGGGCTATTGGCCTTTGGCAGCAGTACAAGAAAAGCCCGGAAAACGCGATTAATAATTATATAACAGCCTTACAATTAGGAGGAACCCGAACTTTACCGGAGCTTTTCAAAGCAGCAGGACTGAATTTCAATCTCTCCCCTGATCATATCAGTGGATTGATGAAGTTTGTGAAAACGGAATTGGATAATTTGCAAAAAAGGGCATAAAAATACCCCTAAAGTGGTACCCAACAAATTCGGAAATCTCGTTTCTGCTCGTTATTTTTGAATTCGAATTGAGTTTATCAAATTATATA
>CBHEUU010000379.1:0-5271 GCA_965990355.1 uncultured Chitinophagaceae bacterium | reverse complement strand
GCAGTTCAGGTTTGAAGGCCGGCTTTTGTATCCGTGTCATTACAATGGTGCCGGAAGGGCAGATGGTTTTACCATCCATGGTTTTGCCGGTCCAGCTTCCGCGCAGCTGTTCTTCTTTTCCATCTGTATGAAAAGTGAGGATATATTTTTTGATGCAGGGAATACAATCCGGCGGTATGCGGAAAACGGAAACTTTCTGTTCTTCAATGCTGGCTATTTTGGTAACCGTATCATAAGATCCTTCAAACACTTCTTTTACATAATTGGTGGTGTCTGAATAGTGATAGGAAGTGCCACTGATCCGTGTACCGGTCACCTGCAACTGGAATTCGATATTATAAACGGGAAAACAGCCACCAGGCTCCATCATCAGGCGCCCCTTCCAGAAGCCATTAATTTCCTGTGCACAGCAGCAGGCGCTCAATAATAAAAAAAAGAATAGTCCGGTTGATCGTTGCATGAAAAATGAAAATAGCGGAAAATCTGTAAGCTATTTTAAAAATTACAGAAACGGTTAAAACAGCTAAGGTTTTTCATAACGGAATCGTACGACGGCATTTTTTTGTTCGGTAGAAGTGATACGGACTTCAAACCGCTGGTCGCCGGCTTCAACCACCATCAGGGAAGTATTGGGAGGTATGCGTCCAAGGTTTTCTGCCACCATTACCAGTTCATGCTCGGGATTGTCTTCATCCATTTTTATTTTAAGCGTGAGCGGGTTTGCAGTAAGTAGCTTATTGGAAAGCACCAGCCGTTTGTCGAGGTAAACAGAGATCGTATCACCATCTATTTCACCGTTATCAAAAAGCTTTACTTCAACATTAGGATCATTCACCACCAGGGCTTTCATCAATTCATTCTGTCTTGTTTTCAGTACTTCCGGTGTGGACACAGGAGGAAGAACAGGTTTTACAACAACTTTGGGTTTTTCAACCGGAGGTATTTTTGCGACAGAATCAATTTTGGGTTCAACGGTTGGGTTCTTCTTTGCTGTATTGGTCGAAGGAGCCGTAGTTGTTTTAGGTTTTTGAGTAACCTTGGGTGGAGTGGTAGTCTTCTTCGGCGTGGTAAGATTATTTTGTGTTACAGGTGGTTTATTAGCCGGAGGCTGGATAGAAGGTTTAGGACTGGCTGTTGCTTTATCATTTCTCAAAAAAGGTTCCAGGTAAAATTCAGTAGTGGGTACCTTGCGCAGATAAACACGTCCACCACCACAATCACCCCACTCGTAAGGATTCTCGCGGCCCTTTACTTCCTGTTTGCCGAGGTATGTGCCTTCCAGGAATTCTTCTTTGCCGGAGCGGGTATAGCGCAGATCATAATTCATGATACAGGTGCCGCCCAGTGCATTCTGCACTTCTACAGTCTGTATTTCGTGGATCCGGAAATTTTGGGTGGAAGATACATAGCTGCCGGTCATTGTGGCTTTGCCATAAAAACGTTTATCATCCTGCCAGGAATAGGACACTCCTTTTATGGAAACCTGGCCACTGCGGGTTTGACTGATCTGGAATTCAAGCCTGTAATGATCACCGGCATTGCCAATAAAATAACCCCGCCAGATACCTGTCACTACCTGTGAGTAGGCGCTGAACTGAAAAGCCCACAGGAGAAATATAATAAGTAACCCTTTCTTTTGCACTGTCCTTATCATAAAGAATCAAAACTAACGAATATGTTCGTAATATGACCGCTTGGGCCGGAGCAATAGTTTGTTAATTTTGAATACCTGCAGGCATCCCACAGTCCGGGAGAGCCGATCAGGAAATTGATGCGATACAAATACATTGTTTACCTCCTTCTTATAAGTTTGATAACAGTTTCCTCCAAAGGGAATGCACAAAGCCAGGTCAGCACGGAAGAAATAAAGTTATTGCATAAGTTGGATTCAATAAGCAAAGCACCGTCAGTTTCCCGCTATTTTGCAGATATCTATTTTACTGCCATGGTCAATGCGATACGGTTCTTTGCCTGTACGGATGATACAGCGAGAAAAAATATCCGGCAGATGGAGATGCAGTTTTCCAACTACTTTATCTCTTCGGCAGAAGCGTATGCAAATAAATCAAGCATACGGGCCTCATGGCAGGCTTATTATGCAGATACCAGCGCTTCACCCGTCCGGCACCTGCTGCTGGGCGTTAATGCACATCTCAACGGGGATATCTGGAGAGCATTGGTTTCTTCTTTTTCCCTGGATGAAATAAAAGCCCTGACGCCCACTTACAATTCTTACTATTGCGGATTGCTGGTTATTTACGAAGATGTTTACCAGGATGCACTTTCCCAAAGCACTTCATTGAAATTGCTGCATACAGTCAGCCTGGGTCTGGATAAATGGTATGGAAAAATATTACTTCGCCGCTGGCTGAAAAGGCAGCTGAAACTGGCTACCTGGTACTACAGCAATCCTGCCCGTTTTCAAAAAAAGGTAAAAAAGCTTGATGGTAAAATGAGCCGGCTGAACCGGTTGGTAACGCGGCATTTCCGTTAGCACAGGCAAAGCTTTGTCTGCCAGCCAACGAACCACTATTTTCGCTAATTTTGCCATCCATTTTAAAATTGTAACAAGGGAGATGATCAATATCACATTACCGGACGGATCCGTGAGGCAATATGAGCAGGGAACTACTTCACTGGATATAGCGAAATCAATTTCTGAAGGTCTGGCGCGGAAAGTAATTGCCGCCAGCGTAGACGGACAGGTATGGGATATCACGCGCCCTATACAAAAAGACGCAGCAGTAAAACTGCTCACCTGGACTGATAAAGATGGCAAGAATACTTTCTGGCACTCTTCAGCCCACCTTATGGCTGAGGCGGTAGAAAGCCTGTTTCCCGGTGTGAAATTCTGGGTAGGCCCTCCCGTAGAAAACGGGTTCTATTACGATATGGACCTGGGCGACAGGAAGATTACCGAAGAAGACCTGGCGCAGCTCGAGAAGAAAATGAATGAGCTGGCGAAAAAGAACAATGCTTATATCCGTAAAGAAGTTCCCAAAGCAGAAGCCATAAAATATTTCACTGATAAAGGGGATGAATACAAACTGGATCTGCTGCAGAACCTGAATGATGGTGAGATCACTTTTTATACCCAGGGTGGTTTTACTGATCTCTGCCGCGGCCCGCATATTCCCAACACAGGTTTGATCAAAGCCATCAAACTCACCAATATTGCCGGTGCATACTGGAAAGGCGATGAGAAAAATAAAATGCTGACCCGTGTCTATGGTGTCACATTCCCTTCTCAGAAAGAGCTGGATGAATACCTGCAGATGCTTGAAGAAGCAAAGAAAAGGGATCACCGCAAACTCGGAAAAGAGTTAAGCATTTATACCATGGATGATGATGTGGGTCAGGGGTTGATCATGTGGATGCCTAATGGCACCATCATTATTGAGGAACTTGAAAAACTGGCCAAACAAACTGAATCCGACGCTGGATATAAAAGGGTAGTGACCCCGCATATTGCCAAGGAGAGTATGTACCTGACCAGCGGACACCTGCCTTATTATGCAGACGGAATGTATCCGCCTATGGAACTCGATGGTGAGAAGTATTACCTGAAAGCCATGAACTGCCCGCATCACCATAAAATATATGCGGCAGAGCCGAAAAGCTATCGCGATCTTCCTTACCGCATTGCAGAATACGGAACAGTGTACCGTTACGAACAAAGTGGTGAGTTATTTGGTTTAATGAGGGTGCGCTGCCTTCACATGAACGATGCGCATATCTATTGCACCAAAGCACAGTTTGCAGACGAGTTCAGGGCAGTGAATGATATGTACCAGAAGTATTTCAAAATATTCGGTATAGACAAGTATGTGATGAGGCTGAGCCTGCACTCACCGGATAAACTGGGTAAGAAATATGTGAATGAACCAGAGCTTTGGAAAGAAACAGAAGAGATGGTACGCCAGGTGCTGATTGAATCCAAAATTCCTTATGTGGAAGTGCAGGATGAAGCAGCTTTCTACGGACCAAAAATCGATGTGCAGATTTTCAGCGTGATCGGCCGTGAATTCACCCTGGCTACCAACCAGGTGGATTTTTCCCAGGGACGCAGTTTTAAACTGGAATATACCACTCCGGACAACCAGACAGAAATACCCCTGATCATTCACCGTGCTCCGTTGGGAACACATGAACGGTTCATCGGGTTCCTGCTGGAACATTACGCCGGTAAATTCCCGCTCTGGCTGTCGCCGGTGCAGGTGAAAGTGCTTCCAATCAGCGATAAATTCCTGGACTATGCCAAATCGGTAGCGCAGAAACTGAAAAAGGCAGATATTCGTGCAGAAGTGGATGACCGGCAGGAAAAGATCGGTAAAAAGATCAGGGACACTGAGTTACTGAAAGTCCCTTATATGCTGATCGTAGGAGAGAAAGAAATGAATGAGGAATCAGTTTCTGTAAGAAGGCAGGGTAAAGGTGACCTGGGATCAAAAACTGTGGCTGAATTTTTGAAGGAAGCGGTGACCGAGATTGAAGAACGAAGGGAATAATGTATATTTAAACCGGCTCCAAGACCTGAATGGAGCTTAAATTAAATTTTGTAAATAAAAAAAACAATACCCCATCAGGAGGGGTTTCACTTAAAAAGAATAAATGGCAGTACCACAAAAACCCGGTGGCGGGTTCAACAGGCCACCTGGCAGCGGAGGCCCCGGAGGCGGAGGTTTCAAACCAGGCGGTGGCGGATTCAACAAAGGCGGTTTCAGGGGCAGATTTGTCCCCCGTAAAGAAGCAGAACATCGCATCAATCAATTCATCAGAGTGCCCCAGGTGCGGCTGGTAGGAGACAATGTAGAAGTAGGAATTTACAGTACCCAGGACGCGTTGAGAATGGCACAGGAACAACAACTGGATCTCGTGGAAATATCCCCACAGGTAGATCCGCCTGTTTGCAAGATCATTGACTACAATAAGTTTTTATACGATAAGAAGAAGAAGGAAAAGGAGATGAAAGCGAAAAGCAAAGTCTCCGAAGTGAAAGAGATTCGTTTTACACCCAATACAGATGATCACGACTTTGACTTTAAAGCCAAGCACGCAGAAAGTTTTCTGAAAGACGGCAATAAAGTAAAAGCTTATGTGCAGTTCAAAGGCCGTGCGATACAATTCCAGGAAAGAGGGCAGTTGCTCCTGCTCAAATTTGCTGAAAGGCTGGCAGAAGTAGGCATCCTTGAAAGCATGCCGAAAATGGAAGGCAGGAGAATGTTGGCGATGTTTGCACCAAAGGGTAAAAAGAAATAAACGCTATAACGC
>CBHEUU010000378.1:0-5277 GCA_965990355.1 uncultured Chitinophagaceae bacterium | reverse complement strand
GCTGCACAATTCCACCAAACCATTAAACAATAATACCATGGAAACAGAAAAACTTGTCGCTCAAACCTGGCAAAAGAGCAAACTCTTCTTTAAAGCCCTTCTTATTGGAATATTGATTCTATTGCTATTGATTCCCTCTTACTTTGTGCAGGAGCTGATCCAGGAAAGAGAACAACGGCAAAAAGAAGCTTATGAAGAAGTAAGCAGCAAATGGGCTGGCATGCAAACTATTACAGGGCCTGTGCTGGTATTGCCTTATACAGAGGCAGTGGCCAATCTTTCGAGTACACCTACCATTCTCCGGAAGCAAGCATATCTCCTTCCTGATAAATTATCGATCACAGGGCAAATGAAACCGGAGGAAAGACATCGTGGCATTTACCAGGTAATGCTTTATTCCTCTACTCTGAATATATCGGGCCAGTTCAACGAAATACCACTGAAACAACTGAGAATAGATGCGTCCAATGTTTTGTGGAATGAAGCTTATATATGTATCAATTTGCTTGACCCTCGCGGCCTGAAAGAAGAAATGCAATTGAAGTGGAATGATTCTCTGATCACTCTCAATCCTTCTACTGTCAACAATGCCGTGATGAAAGATGCATTTATCGCTCCTGTGAATGTATCACCCAACGGAAATATTTCTTTTTCTTCCCAACTGCAGTTCAATGGCTCCAGGGAATTACAGTTTACCCCTGTAGGAAAAGAAACAACCGTGAAGCTGACTTCTCCCTGGACAGAACCCAGTTTTACCGGAGGGCAATTGCCGGAATACCAGGTGGGCAAAGACGGGTTTTCTGCTACCTGGAAAAGCCTGTCGCATACCCGCAGCTATCCGCAGTCATGGAAAGAAACTTCGTATAATCTTGCAAGTGCTTCATTTGGCACCGGACTTTTTATTCCCGTGAATGGTTATCAGAAAACCATGCGCTCTGTGAAGTATGCCATCCTTTGCATCGTACTCACTTTTGCTGCTTTCTTTATTATTGAAATGGTGAATAAAAAATCTGTTCACCCTATTCAGTATGCATTGGTTGGCGCCGCGTTGATCCTGTTCTACACCTTACTGCTTTCATTTTCTGAATATATCGGTTTCAATTTTGCTTATATCCTTGCTACCGTAGCTACAGTGGGGTTGATAGGGTGGTTTATAAAAGGTGTGCTTTCTTCAGGCAAACTGAGCTGGCTGCTGTCATTACTGCTGGTGCTGCTGTATGGTTATATATTCACTATCCTGCAATTACAGGATTATTCATTATTGCTTGGCAGTATCGGGTTATTCATTACCCTCGGCGTGATCATGCATTTTTCCAGGAAAATACAATGGTAAAAAAATAAAACTCTTTATATGCTTTTTAATCAATGGAAGCAATACTTCCTGCAAAACAGGCATCACTTCAGTCATATAGATATTGACCGGCCTGATATGCTTACAGAAAAAGATAAGAAACTGATCACTTCCTCCCTGCAGCAGTTTCAAAGAGGTGAGCATTCCGAAGGAAAACATCTGTATGCTTTCGCCGAAAAATTCGGCGACCAGGACTACCTGGATTGCATCCGCTTATTTATTCCCGAGGAGCAGCGGCACGCGATGGTGCTTAGCGCTTATATGAAAAAGTATAATATCCCTTTGCTGAGAGGACATTGGGTAGATAATGTTTTCCGGAAATTAAGAAAGCTGGCCGGCATTGAAAACACCGTGCGTGTGTTACTTGTGGCGGAGATCATTGCTAAAGTATACTATCAGGCTTTGTGCCGCGCCACTTCATCTGCATTGCTCCAGGATATCTGCATCCAGATCCTGCAGGATGAAGATCAGCATATCCGTTTTCAAAGCGATGCACTCCGTTTTTTTCAACAACGGAAAACACTTGCGGGCAGAATCCTGCTTTCCTGCTGGCAATTTGTGCTGATGATGGGAACCATACTGGTTGTATGGTGGTATCACCGTAAAGTGTTGTATAAAGGCGGTTATTCATTCAGCAGGTTTATGAAAGATACAATGTCGATTTATTTTGAAGCAGACAGGTATATACAAAAGCGGGAGAGAAGACAATTCAGATTTGAATAGTAAAATATATTACGCCACTTCACAATCAAACCAACCACCGGCCATTACTTTATCCCTTATGAAAATGAAAAGGTCCTTCGCACTTGCGGAGGACCTTTGCTATGATAGATGATCAGCTTATACTAGAAATCGACACCCATGGCGAAATACCACATGGGTTTGTTGCGGAAGATACCGTTCATTTCCCAGGCTGCATCCACGCGGAGGAAATAACCCAGTATGGTGCTGCGGGCTCCAAAACCATAACCACCTGCGAAAGGACCAATACCACCTGCTTTAAAACGAACAGTAGGCGCGTTGGGATCCAGGCTGGTATAAATGTTTTGCGGTCTTTGAATATTGCTCACGCTTCCTGCCCAGGCTGTACCAAGATCAATAAACTGAACAAGCTGGAAATTCCGCAGGAATGCATTGTTGATCGGTTTATTGAAGAAGGTAGTGAAAACAGGCAGTCGCACTTCACTGTTGATTACAACTGCGTTGTTACCATTCGCGATGTTTTGCCTGAAACCGCGCATGTTCACTGCGAGTGATTGATAGGTATAATTATTCGGTTGAACAGGAGCATTGCCGTCATTGAATTTTGGCCCAAACCAGTTGTCAACTCCACCGAGATAATAAATGACCTGCTGATCTCCGAAGGAGAAATCACCTGCTGCACGAAGAGCCCAGATCAGGTTGCGGTAAAGCGGCAGATAATGACGTGCATCAAAGCCAACGTTGAACATGGTCTTGCCCTGGTTTTGCTGCAATTGCAGTTCAGTGAGCTTGCTGGTTTGCATAAACCAGTCGGCATATATTTTATACCGCAGGCCATGCCAGATATTAGTAGCCGGCGTGATAGCGTCATCATACACATATTCCAGGCTAAGCTGGCCATAAGTGGATTTGAAATCCGGTATTTCCAATGATGTCTGGTCGCGTGAAGTAACCACGATCCTTTCAAAACGGGGACCGATAGTTGCACGCAGGCTCTTGGTCTTATCAAACGGATAACGCAGGCGGCCAAGATAATAGCTGGAGAAACTCTTACCCAGGTATTGCGGGGCGTCCACAAATCCTACCTGGTTGCTGGAGCGGTAATAGGTAACACCCCAATCCAGTCTCTTCCTGAAATTGTAGAACTCAAACAATACATCATTATCGCGCAGGTTGGAAGCGATACGGATACCACCGGTGAACTTAATATCTTCCATCAGGTCGGATGTACCCAGCCTGATCAGTCCATTGAAATCATTTCCATTGGAAAGATATATAGGACCGGCGCCACCACCATAAGGCTGGAATTTATTGACGGCTAAAACGGAGTTGTTGAAACCGGTAACCGCATAATCGGCAAAGAATTTCGGCGGGCGGTATTCATACAATTTTGCTTTGCTGAGAATGGTTGGCTGCGGCAATGCTTCTGCTTCGATCACTTTTCCCAGTTGTGAAGTGTCTTTCTTTTCATTAGCAAATTCACTTTGGAAGAAATCGACTTGCTTTTGTGCCGTATCCTGTTTTTGTTGTGAAGGAAACGTACGGTTTTTCTGCCGTTTGTCTTCATCCATGGTCTGCTTCATGTATTCAGTGGGCCGGGCTGCCACATTACGGCGGCGTAAAGCATTTTCATCCACCTTTAAGCGATAAAGCAGTTTCACATCACCAAGCTTTACCACTTCACTCACCTGCTGGTTATCTCCGGCAGTTCTTGTTTCCAACAGGCTGCTTTGATAGTTGGTAAGAGGAAATACATAGGAAGAGTCGTTAGTGATGGATACGAAACCTACAGAATCAATATCTGTTTTATCCCATTCCTTCAGCAGGCTGTCTACATCTTTAAGTGGCGGGTTGCGCAGCACTTCATCACCAATAAATACCAGCGTGTCGAGACCGGCTCTTTCTGTGCGGAAGAAGCCAGCATAACGGTTATTGATACCGTTCTCATCGCTTACAAATGTAAAATGCGATGTGTTGTATTGTGATGGGAAGCGTGCGTTGCCAAATCTGAGCGCAGTAAGCTGGGAGATCTGTTTGAAATCCGATTTATTCCAGTTGTCTACCAGGAAAATATTGAAATGCTTAGCTGGTAATGAATCATCATGTGTTATAGCAGTAGCTGATGGACGGTTGCTGGAATAAATAATACCGGTCTTATTGGGGAAAGCTACAAACGAAGGGTCCAGATCATCATATACATCGTTGGTGACCTGGTCGTAAGTCTGTTTATCTATTTTATAAGTATAGATATCTGTTTGCCCGCTGCGGATAGCGCTCAAGAGCAGGGTATTATTGTCGAGCATGTATTTCATATCCTGCACCTGGTTGAACATTGGCAGGTCCTGCTTGGCGACTTTGATCCGGTTAAGGGCATCGTATACAAATAATCTTGGCTTTCCTTGCAGGCTGTAGATCACAGCCAGCCTCGTGCCTTTTCCATCCCAGGCAAGAATAGGGTAGTTGGGATTTTTTTCATCTTCCCTGGAGCGGTGGCCAAAGCGAAGCAACACTTTGCGGTTCACAAAATTTTCATTCAACACTACAGTGTAAATGCCTTGCTTGTATTCCACTACAGCATAAGTAAAGCTCTTGGGATTGGGATTGGCATTAAAGCGGATAAAATCTTTTTTGCCGATCACTTCGCTTACGCCGAGCTGGCCTTTGGGTGCATTTTTACGGCTGCGGATATCTTTATAATACTGCTGGGGCACATCGATCATGAAATCTTTCAGCAGCTCTTTGAATTTCTTTTTGGTTACTTTTTCAGAAGCATTGTTGAGGTTGCGGTAAATGCGGCTGAGATAAAGGAAATAAGTGACTTTGTTTTTGCCGTATTTATCAGCAATGTATTTCCAGAAACCATGACCGGCGAGCAGTGGTTTATCAAATGCAAACTGGTAAAAATTGCTGTACTTGCCGGAAAGCATGGTAGCGCGCAGGTCATCATCAAGCGCAGGGCTCCAGTTTTCCGCAGCGTATTCAATATACCCGTCGGTCAACCATTTTGGCAGATCGAGCAGGGCCTGGTTGGCAGCAAATTCACCCAGGTCATCACCAAATAAAACATTTTCTACCAGCACCCTGGCAATACCCTGGCGGATCTGGCGGCGGAGATTATCGTGATTGCCATCAAAATAAACCAGCATTTTGTTGTTCACCAGTTTGGTTACACCGCCGGTATTCTGCCAGTCGATGCCCATTCCGATATTGGATTGCTGCAGTTC
>CBHEUU010000377.1:0-5278 GCA_965990355.1 uncultured Chitinophagaceae bacterium | reverse complement strand
AGCAATCGGCAGCAAACCACCTATAGCAGTAAACGTAGTAAGAATGATCGGGAGAAACCGCTTCTCCCCTGCTTCTTCTATCGCCTGTAATAAGCCCATACCTTCCTCCCGCAAATGATTGGTGAAATCAACCAGCAGTATCGTATTCTTCACTTCTATACCAGCCAGGGCAACTATACCGATGGTAGCAACAAACGAAAGTGAATTACCTGTTACCAGCAAAGCCAGCACGGCCCCCACAATACCCAACGGTATTACTGATAAAACAATGAGCGTGCTCTTAAACGTTTTGAATTGCAATACCAGCACAGCAATGAACATAAAAACAGTGAACAGGATGATACTGCCAAAACCTCCAAACGATTCATTACGTCCTTCCACTTCACCGCCCATCTCATAACTATAGCCTGAAGGCAGTTTCATCCCGTTCATCTGGTTTATCACATCAGTGATCACTTTATCATTCAGATATCCTTTCTTCACAAAAGCATTGACTGTAACCGTTCTTGTTTTATTAAAGTGGTTAATACTCAACGGTGATGTTTCAAAACGTATATCAGCAAGCTGCGATAGCGGGATGGCTTTTCCCTGGTTGTTGTTGATATAAAGATTATTGAAAACATTCAGGTCAGGATAAGAAGGCCGCGGCACACTCAGCATAATGGTATAATCATCGCCTTCTGTATTCGGATCGGTGAATGTACCTACAGGAAGACCGGCCACAGCCATTCTCACCGTTCTTCCAATATTAATAGTAGGCACACCCAATTGTTGCGCTTTGTCTTTATTGATATTTATCCTTATATCGGATTTCAGGTTGCGGATCGGGTTGTTCACATAAATAGCTCCTTCGGTTTTCTTCAACATTTCTTCCACTCGTGCAGCAAGCGCCCTTAATGTATCAAGGTTATCCCCGAGTACCCTCACTTCCACCGGTGATATCATAGGCTGCCCCTGTTCAAAGTTTTTCACTTCTACCTGTGCACCCGGAAAAGGTGTCCACTGGTCACGCAATTGTTCAATGATCTCCAATTTGCGGTCGGGTTTGGTGTCAGGGTCCAGTTGTACGAATATCTCTGCAAAATCAGTTCTCTCATTTTGTTGGTTCACGTTATAATAAACCCGCGGATTGCCTTTACCCACATTGGAAGAATAATATTTCACTTCCGGCACTTTTGCCAATTCCCTTTCCACTCGCTTTGTAATTGTATCGGTGTAATAGATATTGGATTGCAACGGGGCCGTAATATCAATCATGAACTGCGGCTTTTCTGAAGAAGGGAACAGGCTTGAACCAATAACAGGGATCAATGCCAGTGAACCTGCAAATATCAATATAGCTATCACGATCGTCATCCATGGGCGTTTCAGGGCTTTATCGAGTAACACGGAATAACTGCCATGGATCAATTTCTGCAAACCACGGAGAAAAATATTCCCATGTTCATTTGCGTGTGGTTTCAGGATCCGGCTCGACAGGAAGGGAACGATGGTCAACGCCACGATCAGCGATCCAAGTATTGTACTGATCACAGATACAGGAAGGCTGCGGATGAATTCACCTGAAGACTCCGGCATGAAGGCCAGCGGCATAAACGCAATGATCAAGGTAGCCGTGCAACCCAATACCGCCTTACCTATTTGATTGGTCGCTTTAATGGTAGCTTCCAATCTTGAATGGCCTTCACGCATCCAGCGTTCTATATTTTCCACTACCACAATGCTGTCATCCACCAGTAATCCCAACGCTACTACCAACCCAACTATACTTAACTGGTTAAGATTATAGCCCATTAAATTGATCAGTATAATACCGATGCCCAAAGAAAGCGGAATGGAGATCATCACCACCAATGATGCTCTAAGCCCCAATGGCAATAGCGTGATCAATACAAGCCCTATCGCTATCAGGAAATCCACACCCAGGGTGCCCAGCCGGTGATTCACATTATCAGCCTGGTCAAACTGTAATTGAAGATCGATATTGGAAGGCAGGGTTGATTTGAATTTATCAATCACCGGCAGGTATCGCTTCTGTATAGTAGAAATATTCTCTCCTTTCTTCAATGCAGCCATCACAAACACAGCGCGATGACCATTAAGCCGGGTAATATGCGATTGTGGTGAATAGTCAAAATAAACATTGGCCACATCTTTCAGAAAGATGTTATTACCATTCACACTTGCCACCACAGTGTTTTTTATCTCTTCGATATTCTGATAATCGCCATTGGTTTTTATATTGAATGATTTGCTTCCTTCATTCACGCTGCCGCCTGGTATATTGGCGATCTCGCTTTGCAGTGCATTGCCAAGCAAGGTAACAGGCAAGTGCAGCTGTGATAATTTATCCAGTTGAGCATCCACCCGGATGACAGGATCGGGTAATCCCTGTATCTCTACATTTTTTAATGCTGGTATTTTCTCCAGCTCATCCTGCAGGTCTTCTGCAGCATTCCTCAGTTTGTCGCGCGAAGCGTTTTCTGAAATAAGCGACATCTGGAGGATGTTCACATTCGAAGGATCTATCTTCTGCACATCTATCGTATAGATGTCTTGCGGAAGTGAAGCACGCAGTCCGTTCACTTCCCTCACCAGTTCCTGGTATTTATCATCCACATTCACACGGTAGCGGTATTCCACAGCCAGCACAGCCAATCCATCCCGGATAGACGTTTTGATCCGTTTGATATCATCGAGCCCGTATATTTCCTTTTCCATGGGTTTTACCACCAGTTCTTCCATATCCTTTGGACTGGTGCCCGGGTAAACCACTACCACAGGAAAGATCGGTGCATTCAATTCAGGATCTTCAGAGCGCGGCATATTCAGCACTGTAGAGACGCCGATCGCAATTACCATGAGCACCATGATAAGGGTGAACTGGTAATTCTTTATAGAGTATTCTGATATTTTCATTTCTATTCCCCTCCTTTAATTTTTATCCTGGAACCTTCATTGAGATAAGCGCTTCCTGAAATAATCAATGCCTTTGCATTTTCAAGACCACCGCTGACAACAACCTGTCCATTTTCGATTTTATCCACCTGTACTTTCACTTTATGGGCAGTTGCATTGTCATTGGTGATGAATACATAGCCGATGCCTGCATCTCCATCCAGTAAAGCATCATAGGGAATAGACCAGGCTTTGGTGGATTGTGAAGGATTGATAGTTGCTTTTCCAAAAAGACCTGAAGCGATCTTGCCGGTTGGAGGGTTGCTGAGTTGTAATTGTATCACGAAAGTGCCGCTGACAGGATCAATCCCTTCTGTTTTTTTGCTTACAAACGCAGGAATGGATTGCCCCGGCAACGCATCGGTGGAAATGATCGCTTTATCACCTGTTTTAATAGCAGCCCATTGATAATCGCTTACACCCGCTTTCAATATCCAATTAGCCTGACCCGCTCCATTCACTTGCAGGATGGGAGTGCCGGGGCCAACAATCTGCCCTTCATTCGCAAACTTGTGTAATACAAAACCATTTCTTGCTGCTCTTATTTCTGAAAAGGTTTGATTGAAGCCGGCGCTGTTGTATTGTTGCCTGGCCACATCCAGTGCAGTTTTTGCGTTCTGCATTTGCTCCAACGTAGCCACACTGTCTTTATACAAATTGCTGGCACGTTCAAAATCACGTTGCGCTTTTTGCAAAGCCAGTGAAGCCTGTTCTGCCATGGCATTGATCTCGGTAAGATTCAATGTAGCCAGCAGCTGGCCTTTCCTCACGGCATCACCTTCTTTTACATAAATGCGATTAACAACACCGCCATTTTTAAATGCCAGGTTGGTTTCATCATCAGTAGTGAACTGCCCGGCAGCATAAATGGATTGGTGAATGGAATCCTGCTGAAGAGTAATGGTCTTTACCGGAATGATCTCTTCTGTGTTGGTTTCTGTTTTTTTCGCCTCTTTGCAGGAGATCAGTCCAACAAGCGAAGCAGTAATAGCTGTTAGTAATATCTTATTCATGGTCCTTATTTTTTAATCAGGTAAGAAGCGGTTTCTCTTTCAAGATCTGCTGCTGCGATCAGCACTTTGTATTGATTAATGACCTGCAGCAGTTGTGCCTGTGTAAATTGGTTGCGGGCGTCCACGGTTTCAATAAAAGTGTTAGAACCTTCACGATAGCCACGCTCAATCAACCGCTGGTAGCTGGAAGCAGCTTCGAGTTGTTTTTCGGTAGCTGTATAAGTTCGCCAGGATGCTTTTAAATTATTTCTTGCAGCGCTGCCGCCAAGATTCAATTGCTGGCGTACCTGCTCCAGGTTCAGCTTTGCTGCCTGTATATCCAGCTGCGATTGTTTTATTTTATTCTTATTCCGGTTACCGGCAAATATGGGCACTTCCAGTTGCAGCCCGAATAAATAATAGCGCGATTGGGAATTGACTTTCCAGTCTTCTGCCTGCGAGCCAAGATCAAGAAATGCATTCAACCGGGGCATATACACCTGTTTATTCATTTGCCAAACAGTTTCATTGATGGTCACAGCCTGCTGTAAAGCTTTTAATTCTTCACGGTTCACAGATAAAGGTTGTGTTGTAAGCATACCGCCTACCGTAGAGATCGCTTCATTCGGATTATAGGATGTATCGATATCAGTAGTTTGCTCGCGGTTGAGCAGGAAATTGAAATACAATTTTGCATTCTCCGCCTGTTGCTCTGCGGCATTTATCTGCGCATTCACCTGTTCAATCTCGCTATTGGCACGCAATACATATGCAGGCAGGCCCTTACCATTATCAAGCAATTTCTGGTTTACGCGTTTGCCTTCATTAGCAAGTTCCAGTGCATTGCGATAGATGGCCACTGATCTCAATGCTGTGAGGTAATTGAAATAAGCTGTTTTAATACTCTGCACCAACTGGCGCTTGTAGATATCCACTTCGTATTCGTTCAGTACGATCTGTTGTTCGGCCAGTTTTTTATTGAACCGGAGATCGGGGTTATACACCGGCATGGTAGTACGCACTTTCGCATCATAAAAATTATGCGGCAGGAAATTGATGCGTTCGTTGTTCAATTGAGGGAAATTATTACTTCCCGTAAGCTGGTTCAGCGTACTGTAAACGCCATTCAGCATGTCTCCAAGAGGGAGGTTAATATCACGCCCTCCGCCTGCGGTCTGGTATCCCATCTGGAAAGAAACTGTTGGCAAAAACCAACCTTTGGCAATATCAAGAGCAGTGCCTGCTCTTTCCAGCGAAATATTCTTTTGCTGTAAAACTATATTGTTTGCAAATGCACTGTCAATATACCTGTCAAGTACAGGTTGCTG
>CBHEUU010000376.1:0-5287 GCA_965990355.1 uncultured Chitinophagaceae bacterium | reverse complement strand
GAGCTCAAATCAGAATTCTTCATTCCTATCGTTGCCGATCAATTTATCAGGGAAGGCGGACGTGTGGAGATCATTCCTACCACTTCTTCCTGGTTTGGTGTTACCTACAAGGAAGATGCTCCTTTTGTAGAGAAAAGCCTGAATGATCTGATAACGAAAGGGGAGTATCCGGAAAGATTGTGGAAGTGATCCTAATAAAAAACCATCCGCCGCAGCAGATGGTTTTTTTATTAAGATCTTTCGGTTGTCCGTTAATTAGCTTTTACCATAAACACATAATCTTCTATCTTCTTCACCTGCAAAGTGCGGTCGAGATAAGAGATCGTAGATTTGGAAGGAAGCCGCACACGCTGATAAGAAGAATCTTTTGCTTTCATATCGTTCAGCGCTTTGTAAATATGTTTTGCCTGCAGTGCGAATACCACACCTACGGATTCTGCTTCACGGGTACTCAATATACCTACTACCTCACCGCTTTGGTTCAGTACAGGTCCGCCGCTGTTGCCTGGATTGGCCAGAATAGAGAGCTGACAGCTTAATGTATCGCCATTATAACCGGTCTTTGCACTCAGGTAGCCCTGACCGTATACGATCTCATCTCTTGGATAGCCTAATGTGTAGATCGGCTCTGCGAGGTCAGTAGATGACTTGCTGATGGCATAGGGCGGAGGGAACATAGCTTTGAAACTGGGGTCATCAATCCGCAGGATCGCGAGATCTTTTTCCGCATCGGCATATACCAGCACAGCGCTGTAAGTAACGCCATTCCTGTTTTGTACGGCTATGTTTTGTGCGTTCTTCACCACGTGTGCATTGGTCACCAGCAATCCTTTACCGTCGATAATAAAACCAGTGCCACCGGATTTGTACACTTTAGGTGCTGGTTTGGTCTGAACAGGAGCTATCTGGTCCTGCAGATTATTAACGACTGATTTCTGGTATTGCTGCTCTTTCTTCATTTCCCGCAGATCGCGGCTCAGGGCCTGTAATTGCTGAACATTGCTTTTAGGTGAAATAGACCAGATCAGTGCGCTGATGGCAAGCGCTGTGATGCCGGCGATGGAAGCGGCAATGGCAGTAACTCTTTTGGAACGGTTCCAGAAATAAACCAGTTTGGCTTTTCCTTTCAGTTTATCTGCGTAGATCTTGCCTTGTTGTGCCAGGTCGGTATGTACATCCTGCAGGGTGGATTGAAATTTCTGCCATTCTCCGAAACGGTTCATCTGCTGTAAAAACAATGTATGTTCTACCACCAGCTGATCAACCTCGCTGTTGGTTTTGCGGAGATTTTCAAAATGGAGCCTTTCATCAGGGTTCATTTCACCTCGGATATAACGTTCCACTGCATCAAGGATCATGATATCGTTATTGTTCTCATTCATCACGCTGTCCGTTTTTATAATGCGTAAAAAATATTTTCTTCAACCTCATCAGGCATTTATACTTCTGGGTTTTCGCATTCTCGGCATTGGTGTAACCAAATCCGGATGCAATTTCCTGCATATTTTTCTTTTGCAGGTAAAAGGCTTCCAGCAGGCTTTTACAGGGTTCCCCCAGGCTGCTGATGGCTTTGTTCATCATTTCAAATTCCCGGTCTCTCCGGGCATGCTCTTCAATATCATCTTCCACCGGCACTATTGCCTCTGCATGGCCTATATCCCCATTGTAGCGGCTGCTTTGTTGTAATCGCTTGAGCCACAATCTTCTTGCTACTGAATAGAGATAGGTTTTGATCAGGCAGTTCAGTTCGAAGCTGCCACTGCGGGCTTTCTCATATAAAACGATCATCGCCTCCTGGAATATATCTTTCGCATCATCAGCCGTACCGTTGTTGTTGATTATCAGGGACTGAATACTTGTATAATTGTCCTTATAGATCGTTTCAACGGCTTTTTTATCGTTACGGGCCAGGCCCTGGAGCAAAACCTTTTCAGAATAATCTTCTTTCACTATCCGCTTTTTAATACTTTTTTTTAAAAATAGTAACCCTGCCGTTGCCTGGAAAAAAAATTAAAAATAACGGGTTACCTTTTCTCCTTTTGAGTATAAACACTGAAATATTTCAAAAAATAAAAAAATTCTCAAACACATGAAAAAGCTTTTCATCGTTTTGGCTGTAGCCAGCCTCGGATTTGTAGCTTGTAACAACGAAAGCGCTAGCGAAGAAACAAAAACAGATTCTTCTGTTAATGCTGTTGATTCTGCTGCCGCTGCTGCAAAAGACACTCTTAGCTCTATTGTAGATACTGCAAAAGCTAAAATTGACTCTGCTGCTGCTGCTGTTAAAGACACTCTGAAAAAATAAGACTTTTAATAGGCAAGCATTCAAGCCGCTTCGGTTTCCGGAGCGGCTTCTTGTTTTCTTGCGAGTGCCGATATTCGATGGCCGATGGCCGAGATATCCTACGCGGAAACTGTACGAGCCTGCAGCGTGTACGTTGGTCATCGGCCAGCGAACATCACCGGCGTTTTCGCCCATCAATTTCGTACCTTTGCCGCTTCTCATATATATAAACAATACAATCAGTGATTACATTTGAATCGTTAGGGATAGAAGAAGGAATACTTCATTCTATTCAACAATTAGGATTTACCCAGCCGACTCCTATCCAGGAGAAGGCTATCCCGGTGCTGCTGCAGGGCACCAAAGACTTTATTGGGCTGGCCCAGACCGGAACAGGCAAAACTGCCGCTTTCGGCCTTCCCCTGCTCCAGTTGATCAATAAAGAAAACCGTCACCCACAGGCATTGATCATTTGCCCTACCCGCGAATTATGCCTGCAGATAACCAATGACCTCAACTCATTCAAACCCAAAAAAGCTCATATATCCGTTACGGCTGTTTATGGCGGTACTTCTATCGGCGAACAGATCCGTGAACTGAAAAGAGGAACACATATCGTAGTGGCCACTCCCGGCCGCCTGATAGACCTAATCGAAAGAAAAGCAGTAGATCTTGAGCAGATACATTATGTGGTGCTTGACGAAGCCGACGAAATGCTCAACATGGGTTTTAAGGAGGATATCGAATTTATTTTAAAGAATACGCCCAACCGTCAGAGCACCTGGCTTTTCAGCGCTACCATGCCAACCGAGATCAGGCAGGTGAGCAAACGCTATATGGACAAGCCTTTCGAGATCACGATCGGAAAGGTAAATGCCGGCAATGCCAATATTGACCACCAGTATTATTCCACACAGCATGTGAACCGGTATGAAACACTTAAACGTGTTATTGATTTCAACCCCGGTCTTTATGGGATCATTTTCACCCGTACCAAAGCGGATGCGCAGGGAATTACCGAACAACTGATCAGGGAAGGATATGATATTGAAGCGCTACATGGTGATCTTACCCAGCAGCAGCGTGATAAAGTGATGAGCCGCTTCCGCGAAAAAAGCATACAAATACTGATCGCTACGGATGTAGCTGCACGCGGTATCGATGTGCAGGGCATCACACACGTGATCAATTATGAATTGCCGGATGACACAGAAGTGTATACCCACCGCAGCGGCCGTACCGGACGCGCAGGTAAAAGCGGTATTTCCATTTCAATAGTCACACCAAAAGAAGCATACCGCCTCCGCCAGATCGAAAAGCTGGTGAACACCCGTTTTCATAAAATGGATATTCCTTCCGGCAAAGATGTTTGCCGCAAGCAATTCTTTCATTTCATTGATAAAATGTTGCAGGCAGATATCAGTCATGGTGAATACGAAGCGTACCTGCCAGTGCTGAAGGAAAAATTTGCTGAAGTGGATAAAGAAGAAATCCTTCAGCGGGTAGCCGCACTGGAATTTGACCGCTTCCTTAAATATTATGAGAACGCTGCAGACCTGAATATGCGCGATGATCGCCGCGGCGAGAGAAGCAGCGAAAGAGCAATGACAAGAGATCCAAAAGGAAGAAGTTTTTCAGGAAATGGAAATTACCAACGCTTGTTCGTGAATCTCGGTACCAAAGATGGTTTTTATAAAGCGAGCTTCCTGCAGTTCATCCTGGATATGAGCGATCTGAAAAAAGATGTACTCGGCCGCATAGACATGAAAGAGATGAACAGCTGGGTGGACGTGGAAAGCGCTGCTGCCAAAAAAATGATCAAGTCAATAGATGGTAAGAACTTCCGTGGCCGGAAGATCCGCATGAATGATGCTGATTCAGGTGGCAGCGGACGGAGAAAAGGAAGAGAATAATTTTTTTATATTCAATAGATATTTATATTTGTTCAACAATGTCGCTGACAAAAACATATACCCGATTTTATTTTTACTTCTTTTATTTTAGAATGAAGCCGGGAATGCTTTGTTTGAGACCTAGTTAACACGAACAACTAAAATCAAGATAAAGAGTCCCGGCCAGACAGGCCGGGACTCGTGTTTTACAGCATATGCAAACAAAAGTTTCGATACAGGGTTACGAAGGCAGTTTTCACCAGGTGGCTGCTCAAACATTTTTCGGAAAAACCGTGGAAGTGATTCCCTGCGCTACTTTCCGTGAAGTGATAAAGATCGCCGGCAATAAAAAAGAAAGTGATGGTGCAGTAATGGCCATTGAAAATTCCATTGCCGGAAGCATTCTTCCTAATTATAACCTGCTGCAGAAATCAAATCTTCGTATTGTAGGAGAAATTTATTTACAGATCAGGCAGAACCTGCTTGTGAATCCAGGTGTTAAATTGGAAGATATCCGTGAAGTGCATTCACATACAATGGCATTGCAGCAATGCTATGAATTCCTTGATAAATACAAATGGAAACTGGTGGAAACAGAAGACACTGCATTAAGTGCGAAGCATGTTCATCAGCATAAAAGCAAACATATTGCAGCCATTGCGAGTAAACTGGCCGCAGAATTATTTCAATTGGAAATGATCGCTCCCAATATCCAGACCATGAAAAATAATTACACCCGCTTCCTCGTACTGCAACGGGAAGATATGGCTGCTCCTGTAGCTGATGCCGATAAAGCTTCAGTGAATTTTCATACAGACCATTCCAAAGGGAGCCTGGCAAAAGTGCTTACAAAGATTGCTGAAGGCGGTATCAACCTCAGCAAGCTGCAAAGCTTTCCTATTCCCGGCAGTGATTTCAAATACAGTTTTCATGCAGATATGGAATTTGATACACCAGAGCAGTTCAGCCAGGTAATTGATTCCATCAGGCCATTGACAGCGGAGTTGAAAGTATATGGTCTTTATAAGAACGGTAATAAAAACGAAACGAAGAATAAATAACTATTGAAAGCTTAAGTTGATTACAATGAAAACAGCAAAACGACTGGAAG
>CBHEUU010000375.1:0-5295 GCA_965990355.1 uncultured Chitinophagaceae bacterium | reverse complement strand
TGGGTAATCGTAAGGTGGAAAAAACAGAGCTCAGTTTTCAATCATACCGTGAAGGTGCTTCCGGTGCCAATGCAGGTAAGTCAGGCGGCGGATGCGGCTGTAATTAAATAACCCAAGCAATTATTTTATGAAGAAAATATTTCTCACTGCCGCCGGCCTTTTCGCATTGACACAGCTCTTCGCACAGCAAAAAGACACAACAGGGTTCAAGGCAAGAAAACTGAAGATCGATGAGATCAATCTTGTATCCAGCTATTATCACCAGGACGGGAATAATGCAGCTGTCACGGGAGGCATCGGCTCCCAGAAACTTTCAGATATAGCTAATGTCTTCGACGTTAAACTGGTAGGCTATGATAAAAAAGCAAGAAAACATTCACTGGATGTGGAATTGGGTATCGATCATTACACCTCGGCTTCCTCGGATAAAATAGATCTGAAGAGTAATTCGTCCGCTTCCCATGCCGATACCCGCTTCTACCCTTCAGTCACCTGGACGATCGAAAATGAACAGAAGGGACATTCCATTGCTATCGGTCTTTCTTCCTCTACTGAATTTGACTATCAGTCATTCGGGGGGAACATCAGTTATTCTAAAAAGACAAAAGATAAGAGCGGGGAATTCACCGGCAGGCTACAGGTCTATCTGGACCAGGTGAAGCAGGTATTACCAACAGAGCTGCGCCCCGGCGGGTCCGACGATGAACATTATCCGGGTAAAAACCGCAACACGTTCGCCGGTTCTTTCTCCTGGTCGCAGATCATCAACAAGCGGCTGCAGATCGCCGTACTGGCAGATGTGGTGCAACAGCAGGGATTTCTCAGTCTGCCTTTCTACCGTGTTTATTTCAATGATGGATCAGTACACCAGGAAAAATTGCCAGACAGCCGGTTCAAGCTCCCTATCGGCTTTCGCGCCAATTATTTCCTGGGAGATAATTTCATTTTACGTACCTATTACCGTTTCTATACAGACAACTGGGGTATCCGGTCGCATACCGCTGAACTGGAAGTGCCTGTTAAGTTGAATGCTTTTTTATCAATAAGTCCTTTCTACCGGTATTATACACAGACTGCGGTAAAATACTTCGCACCCTACCAGCAACATTCGGTGCAGGATAATTTTTACACGAGTAACTATGATCTGTCGAAATTCAATAGTTCATTTTTAGGAGCGGGTATCCGTTGGCTGCCGCCACAGGGTGTATTAGGTTTGCAACATTTCAATATGATTGAATTGAGATATGGACATTATAAAAAGAATATTGATATGCAGTCGAATATTGTTTCATTAAATCTGAGGTTCAAATAATTTTGTGCAGTAACCAGGTTAAGTGCGGAGATATGGATGAAACATTATTGAAGGTTAAAATAGAATCCTAGTCGTCCCGGCTTTGAAGAAAGACTCTTGATAATATCAGGAGTCTTTTTTTATGTAGCATCTGACTACGGATCAGAGCGCCTGGTCTTTTTTTTCGATGTTACAGTAGAGTGAGTGCTATCTGAATACACAATTGTCTTTGAAGGTCCATTATTAATTAGAGTCGAATGAGTTCCATTGGGATTTACTATGGTCTTAGTTGCTCCGTTGTCGATGATGGTCGAGTGCTTTCCATCGGGATGTACGATTGTTTTTGTTGACCCATTTCCGATGATCGTCGAGTGAGTGCCACTGGGATTTACAACTGTCTTTGTCGCTCCGTTATCAATTACCGTCGAATGAGTTCCATTTGAGTTCACGACGGTTTTCGTCGCTCCGTTATCAATGATGACCGAGTGGGTTCCGTCAGGATTTACCACCACTTTTTGAGCGTGAACTTTAAACAAACCGGTTAATAGCACGAACATCAATAACATCTTTTTCATAGCTCTTCTTTTAGTTATTTAGTTCAAAATCATTTCGCTTCCATGAATGTAGAAATAAAAAAACTCATATCATCGCAAAGTGATGTTAAAAGTCGGAGCCCAAAAATCACAAGGCCATTACAAGTAACGCTCTACCACTGAAAAGATCGGCAGGTACTGAGACGTGCTCATGCGCAATCAGCCAAATCCCATCAATTTTACGGAAGCAAAAAGTTAGACGTTCCCAACGATCGACCTTCTGTCCGTTCGCCATTGTTGTTTGTAGCCGGAGAAGCTGGTGGCTGAATGTCACGTCAGTGCCCGTGGCAATGCTCAGGTCGCGTGTTTCGAATTCAATAGGGTTCTGAAAAAAAGCGAATACCTTTTCCCAAACATCTCTATATGTATCCGTTCCCACGTTCTGCAACGGGGATACGATATCGAACGCCACGGATTACAGAAATTTTTACCATAATTACTGATTGGGCTGCTATAAGTTGGGTAAAAACAATTTAAATGCGGCCACAGCCAGCACAACGGCGAGCAGGAACTTGATCGCACGTTGAGGGAATTGAATAGCCCCAAAATAAGATCCTGCCAAACCACCGAAGAATGCGACTACAACCAACCCTATCATGCCCTCACTGAACTCAATTCCTTTTGTCAGCTGCCCTATTAAACCGGCAACTGAATTTACAAAAATAAACAACGCGCTGATCGCGGCGGCCTGCTTCTGATCAGTCCATCTGAGTAATAACAATACAGGCGAGAGTATTACACCACCTCCAATGCCAAGCATACCCGATAACAAGCCGATCACAGCACCGATCAATAATAACCATCCTGTTTTCGGTTCTGCAGTCTGATCAACCTTGATATCCCTGAAAAAAAGAAATCTCGCCACAGGGATCAACAGGAATATACCGAGCATCTTCCGGTAAACATCGGAGTGGATAGCCATGCTGCCTCCGACAAAAGCCATAGGCACTGATGCAAGCGCCAGTGGAATAAATAGTTTCCTGTTGAAATAATTGCCTCTATAATAAAAGATAAAAGAAGTCAGCGAAACAAAAAGATTCAACACCAATGCAGTCGGCTTCATTACTACCGGTGGCACACCAAAGAGCGCCATTAAAGCGAGATAACCACTTGCTCCGCCATGCCCTACTGAAGAGTAAAGGAATGCCACAGCAAATAATAAGGGATATAGTAAATACAGGTTATCCATAAACGGGTAATACGTTAATCTCAACAAGCCCGGGATTATTTTCGTTCATTAGTTTTAATTGTTTTCCTGCCCCGCAATGAACAATGCAAGTAGTGCACACGGAATAATACTGCTAACAATGTTGAGTCCTTTCTTCATTTATACTAGTTGTTTTTTATCCTCCGATACTGATCCTCTATCGTAAGTATCAAAAATCATTTCTTTTCCGGCACGGATGTTAATTCGATGATTTGTTGAAATGCTTCTTCTGTATCCACATCCATTGATCCCTTTGGAAAATCAACGGTAGCAACTGAGTCTCCTAATGTTTCTATAAGATGTTTGGCACCTGTATCTCCTTCCAGGCTTTGCAAGGATGAATATAATGATTGGTGAAATATAGCAGGGACTCCTTTTCTGCCCTCATAATAACTGGCCACTACAGGTACGGCAGTCGATTGCTGCATATCGATCAATGATCGGAGATGTGTCACATCAACAAATGGCTGATCACAGACCATGATCAGCACATGTGACACGTTGGGATAAGTCATGGTTATATGCATTATCCCTTCACGGATCGAACCGGCCATTCCTTCCTGCGCTTTTTCATTCACTACAATGTCAACCGGCAGTTGATCAAGTTGCCTGGTTGTTTCTCCGGATTTATTATTCACTACAACAATGGTTGCACCACTGCGCAATTCAAGTGCAGCATGCACTGCATTCCTGAGCAATGTTTCTCCATTGTACATCAATTGCTGCTTTGGTGTACCCAGTCTCTTTGAAGCGCCCGCCGCGAGTACAATCACTCCATATGTTTGCATGGATTGGATCACGCCGGTTCTACGCTGATGTATCTTTCCAGCTTGTTTGCTCAGGGAAGCGCCTTGTTTTTTCTCAAATACAGCTTTCACTTCTGCAAGGATCGATAACGCTATTTCTTCTGATGTTTCGGCGCCTATATCAAAACCGGTTGGGCCGAATACACGGGATTGCTGATCTGGTGTCAGGGTGCTGCCCTCATCTTTTAGCTCCTGCAACAGCCGTTCAGTTTTTTTCTTCGGGCCAAGAATGCCGATATAAGGTGTGACCGTTTTTATCGCTTCGATCAAGATTGCTTTATCGTATTGATAGTTATGCGACATCAGCAAAAACGCTGTCTGCTCATCAACCCTGATTTTCTGCACGGCTTCTTCGGGGTGGCAGATCATTATCTGGCATCCGGGAAACCTGGTTTCATTCGCATATGACACGCGGCCATCTATCAATGTAAGATCCCAGCCAAGCACAGTTGCCATTTGTGCAAGCGGCTGTATGTCGTTGCCCGCACCAGCAACTACAAGCGCTGGCACCGGAGAGATATACTCTATAAAAGCAGTGAAACTTTCTTTATCATTTGCTTTGGGATATTCCACAAATGCAGAAGTCTTGCGGCTTAACACCTGGCAGATGTCTCCGGCTATTTGCTGCTCGCTTACCGGAAGGCCTGTGTCGCAAATAAAGTAGTTATCACCCGAAAACATCAGCAATGTACCCTGTTGCTCATGCTTTCGCTCTGCCGTATTAAAAAAGGTCACTACTACTGCAGGTTGCCGCTGCTCTGCCGCTATCTGCAATAAAGTGACAGGTGTTTGCTTCTTTACAGATGAAAGCGGTTCCAGTAATATCCGGATAATTCCATTGCATCCAAGTCTGACACCGATCACATCACCGGCTTCATCAGAAGTATCATACGTGACCAGCATCGGCTTTTCCTCCATCATTACAAGCATGGCTTTGCGTAGCACATCTCCTTCGAGACAGCCTCCGCTCACAGCGCCGGTCAGTTGTCCATCGTCTGTGATCAACATCCGTGCGCCCGGCGCACGATAAGCCGATCCTTCGATATGAACGACCGTTGCAAGCACCGCTTTTCTGCCCTGCTCACCGGCCATTTTATACGCCTGTATGATCTGCCTTATTTCTTTCATAATTACAACAAGATCTTCGCGGGATCTCTATTCAAATTAATGCACTGTTGCTTTTCTTTATGTTGATCGCATGAGCCAAACGCTGTACTGCTTCTTCAATATCCTGCTCAGCGGTAAATCTTCCGAGACTGATACGCAAAGCCCGGCTGGCCTGATCATCACTAAGTCCCATTGCTTTCAATACATGTGATGGCCGCTGCATCAGTCCTGCACACGCACTACCCCGGCTGATCGCCAGATAGGAGGATAACGACAACAATAATTGCTCTG
>CBHEUU010000374.1:0-5307 GCA_965990355.1 uncultured Chitinophagaceae bacterium | reverse complement strand
AGCTTCACCCACGCCTTTTAATCCACCCAATCCAAAACGGATCTCACCGGCTTTGTTCACCGCAAAACCTTTCAATGATTCATTGATATCCGGCCCCAGCACTTTTATACCCATCCGCTTACATTCTTCCATGAAGAACGTGATCTTTTCAATACTGCCCGCGTTGTTCAACACAGCCGACATGTATTCTGCAGGATAATGTGCTTTCAGATAAGCAGTTTGATAAGCAACATATGCATAGCAGGTAGAGTGTGATTTATTAAAGGCATATTGGGCGAACGCTTCCCAGTCGGTCCAGATCTTTTCCAGTTTATCCTGCGGCAATGATTTTTCCATGGCGCCTTTAATAAACTGCGCCTTCATTTTATCCAGTACCGATTTCTGTTTTTTACCCATGGCTTTCCGCAACACGTCTGCATCACCTTTGCTGAAGCCCGCTAGCTTTTGCGCCAGCAGCATCACCTGTTCCTGGTATACGGTGATACCATAGGTTTCTTCCAGGTATTCCTTCATTTCCGGAAGATCATAGGTGATCGCTTCGCGGCCATGCTTCCGGTCGATATAGTTAGGGATATAAGCGATAGGACCAGGGCGGTACAGGGCGTTCATCGCGATCAGGTCTCCAAATTTATCGGGCTTTAGTTCGCGCAGGTATTTCTGCATGCCCGGACTTTCAAACTGGAATGTACCGATCGTAGCAGCTTGTTGATACAGTTCAAATGTTTTTGTATCATCCAGTGGGATATCGTCTATATTGATCGTTACGCCATGATTTTGTTTGATCATAACCAGGGCATTCTTGATAATGGTAAGGGTTTTCAAACCCAGGAAGTCCATCTTGATAACGCCTGCTTCTTCGATCACATTACCCTCGATCTGCGTTACCCAAAGCGGTGAATCCTTTGCTACAGATACAGGCAGCAATTCAGTGAGGTCTTTTGGTGCGATGATGATCCCTGCTGCGTGTATACCGGTATTACGTACGGAACCTTCCAGCCTTTCTGCTTCGTGCAATACCTTACTGGCAGGTGTTTCCAGTTGGTTATAGATGTCCCGGATCCGTTTTACATTTTCCATGTCATCGCTGCCCAGGCCATCTTTTTCTTCCAGTGATTTCTCACCTTCTTTTGTACGCATGGGTGCATGCAGCACACGCCTTAATTCAATACCGGGCTTATCAGGCACCAGTTTAGCCAGTGCGTTGGATTCCGCCAGGGGAAGGTCCATCACGCGGGCCACGTCCTTTATACTCATCTTGGCAGCCATGGTACCATAGGTGATGATCTGCGCCACCTGGCTTTTGCCATATTTGTCTACTACATAATCAATCACTTTCTGCCGGCCTTCATCATCAAAATCGGTATCTATATCCGGCATGGATTTACGGTCGGGGTTCAGGAACCTTTCGAACAGTAAATTATACTTGATAGGATCGATGTTGGTGATGCCTGTGCAATAAGCCACCACCGAACCTGCAGCCGATCCACGGCCCGGTCCGATGAACACACCGATATCACGGCCTGCTTTAATAAAATCACTTACAATAAGGAAGTAACCGGCAAACCCCATCGTTTTGATAGTAAACAATTCAAAACGCAGCCGTTCATCTATCTCAGGTGTTATTTCTGTGTAACGTTGGCGTGCACCCATCCAGGTGAGATGCTCCAGGTATTCATCCTGCGAAGCAAATTCTTTTGGCACCTGGAAGAAGGGGAGAAGGATATCCCGCTTCAGGTTGAGCAGGTCTACTTTATCAACGATCTCATTGGTATTGTCAAGTGCTTCAGGAAGATCATGAAACACTTTGTTCATTTCCTGGGTGGTCTTGAAATAGAATTGATCATTGGGAAATGCAAACCGTTTGCCTTTCAGGCTCACATCATCATCTGCAAAATCGCGCATGGCCGGCGTAGTGATCTTTTCGCCGGTATTGATACATAAAAGAATATCGTGGGCATTGAAGTCTGATTGATCTACATAATGTGAATCATTGCTGGCAATGATCTTCACATTGTATTTGCGGGCGAACCTGATCAGCACTTCATTCACTTTGTCCTGCTCCGCCATACCGTGTCGCTGCAATTCAACATAAAAATCTTTCTGAAAAATATTCAGCCACCATTTGAATTCATTTTCCCCATCTTCTTCGCCTTTACGAAGAATGGCCTGCGGCACGGAAGCACCCAGGCAGCAGGTAGTAGCAATCAAGCCTTCATGGTATTGAACGATCAGTTCTTTATCAATACGGGGATATTTACTGTAAAGCCCTTCTATAAAACCCAGGGAAGTGAGCTTCACAAGATTCTTGTACCCCTGTTCATTTTTCGCCAGCAATATCTGGTGATGGCGTACGTCCTTCTGCTCTTTGGTAAATGTTTTCTGGTGGCGGTTGGCGGTAACATAGAACTCGCAACCTACAACGGGTTTTACTTTCAGGTTGCCATTGGCGTCTTTATGCTTGTAAGCTTCGGCCACAAATTCAAATGCACCAAACATATTGCCGTGATCACTGATGGCCAGTGCGGGCATGCCGTCTGCAATGGCTTTTTTATACAGGCTCTGGATGGAAGCGGCCCCATCCAACAGGGAGAATTGGGTATGTACGTGTAAATGGGAAAACTTCATGGGTTAATGTCCTTTTTCGGGATGCGGGAGACGTGATGTGTGATCTGGGATCCCGGATACCAGGAATGTCCTATTTATGAAGCATCCCGTATCCCATATCTCACATCTCGCATCCCACATCTCATATCACTTCTTCTTAAAACTGAACACACTGATCGATCCATTACTATAACTGCAAACCCATGCTTCGAGTTTACTGTCGTTCTCAAAAATGTCTACGCCAACCGGGTGTCCTTTACAGGGCAAAGATGCCACTTTATCAAAACTGGTTTCATTTATTTTATAAACATCCACGAAGTCGCTGCTGTAGCAGGTGACAAAAAGAAATTTCTGATTTTTTGATAATATGATCGTCCTGGGCTGGGCATGTGTGCCGGTTGTAAAAAGCGTTTTTCCGGTGGAAGCGTCTACACAAGCCACTTTTGCGAGTTTGTTGTAAGAAATGAACAATCTTCCTGAAGTGTCCAGCACAATATGGCGGGGATTGGAAACAACCTGGATCGGTGCTTCTTTCTGCCAGTCGCTATTGTTAATAACATCTATGATGGAGCCACCCATGATGGCCACATACGATTTATTTCTTTTATCATCCACGGCAATACCGCGGGGAATGGCAGCTACAGGAACAGTGTCGATCACCCTGGCGATGGGGTATAAGCTGGTATCCATTTCCAATGCACTTACGGTAAAAGAATGCCAGTTGCTCACGAGCAGGAAACGGTTATCTGCCGTTTTAGCGATCACTTTTGGCGTTTTGCCTGTTTTGATGAGCGGAACGGTAAAAGAATCTTTTTTTATACTGCCGGGATAGGACACAAAGATCTTTTTCACCACCTGTTTGTTGTCTGGCGATGCTTTGTTTGCTGCAAGGGAATCAACACGGATAGGAACAATGCCTTCTGCATTGTGAAGTGAGACCCATAATATTTTATCATCATGACTAAAGCAGGCTTCCACAGGTTTTTCCTGGTAAGAAGAAATGGGCTTATCCGTTTCATAATCCCAGCCAGTGCCTTTAGTGGGTTTGAATTTGAACTCCCTGGTCACTTTGCGTGAAGGCTGGTCAAACTCATAGATGCTCATGCCTTCAAGGTTCATGGCATAAAGCCTGGAACCGCTGCTGTTGAAAAGGACGGATTTGGTGCCGGGGGCGGCACGAAGCAGTTCTGTTTTTTCGTATTCAATATCAGAATAGGCGGCCAATGCAGGTATCACGACCGTGTCGGCAGGAATGGAATCCACTGCCAGCGTGTAATTCAGCACTGGAGTGTCAGGAAATGCTCCCGCCACCACTTTTTTAGCACTTACAGGCCCCTGGCAGCTCATCAGCAATAAGCAAACAGGCAGAATAAGTAATACAGGCATCGGGTGTGATTAACATTATAAAAACCGCTTATTTCTTGATCTCGCTCATCAATTTGAATATACTCAAACCTCCTGAAACAACCCTGATCCTGTGTTATACAATTAAAAATTTTAAATTTCGTTAGTAGGTTGTTGAAATTTCAGCAAAAAATCCTATATTTTTGCACGGTTTTTGTTGAAAACGGAAATCCTAAATTTTAAAAAAGGCCTGATGATCATCCGACAACTAATACCTGCTTTTGCCATCATTGCAACTTTAGCGAGTTGCTCCTCACTCAGGCCGGTGAGCTCTACAGCAAAGCAATCATCTGCTCCAGCCCAAAAACAAGCTTCTGCTGAAAAAGTACAGTTCCTGAATGATATTACTGTAGAATCAGAACCGCCTTTATTAAAATACGAAGCGCCCAGAACCCAGGCTTCTTCCAAGGCTTCAGTTAAAGAAAACCATGGACACCTGATCAATTCTTCTGCTGCTGTTGAAAAAGCATCGGCACTTCAGTTGAAATATGCGATCCTGCTTGATACAGAAGTGGAAGCACTCGAAAATGATCCTTTATTAAGTCATGTGGATGATTGGTATGGTACCCGCTACAGGCTGGGTGGCACTACCAAGAGTGGAATTGATTGTTCTGCATTTGTGCAGGCTGTTTATTTATCAGCATTTGCGCTGAGCCTTCCCCGCACAGCAAGGGAGCAATACAAAGCTTCCCGCATTATCTCTTCTACAGAACTGAAAGAAGGGGATCTCGTTTTCTTTAATACGCGCGGCGGTGTATCACATGTTGGCATTTATCTTCAGAATAATAAATTCATTCATGCTTCCACTTCCCAGGGAGTAACAGTGAGTGATATGTTTGATTCTTACTACATGCGGCGGTTTATCGGCGCCGGAAGGATCGAAAAGCCAGAAGCCAGCAGAATCGGAAGCCTGGAACCAGGAGCTGGCAGTGCGAAGCTTACGAATAATTAGTTCAGATCCTCAATCGTTTTCTCAAAGTTTCTATTACAGGCATTATATCTGGTGATAATTTGAAGTAAATAACACTTCCTGCATACAGGATCATAAATGCAAGGCTCCGGCATATCAATCCTGCAAACCCCTGCATGGAGCGGAAAAGATAATAACACAGAATAAAACTGGCCGCCCCAAGAAGTAACGTGTAAGCGGAGTGACGTGTGAAGGGAAACAGACGGAATTTTTTCCAAAGGAAAAGTATACGCATCGTGTTGTAAATGCTGATGGATATAAACTGTGCAATAGCCGGACCGAGTATATCATATCTTCTTGCCAGTATTAAAGTCAATGGCAGCATCAGC
>CBHEUU010000373.1:0-5317 GCA_965990355.1 uncultured Chitinophagaceae bacterium | reverse complement strand
TTTTGTTTTTTACCGTGATATAACGGCTGGTGCCTGGCTGACCACTTGTTTTGTGTTCAGTACATTCCAGGATCACTTGTACACGGTTTCCTTTCTTTGCCATTGTTAATTGTGTTTATTGTTTTTTGCGATGGTTTCAGCTGGTGCATCTGCCAGCATCCACTCACCACCTTAAACCGGATTAGATTTTCTCTCCCCTTGCTCTCAGTTGTTTCACTACGCTGTACAGGCCATTCTTGTTGATAGTGCGAATAGCATCTGTAGACAATTTCAGCGTGATCCATTTGTCTTCTTCTACCAGGTAGAATCTCTTTTTCTGCAAATTGGGCAGAAAACGACGTTTGGTTTTAATATTGGAGTGAGAAACCTTGTTCCCTCCTATCGGCGTTTTACCAGTAACCTGACATACTCTAGCCATGACGATTCCAAAATTTAGGACGGCAAAGGTAGCGATTAATAACGAGAATAATAAGGAAGAATTGAAAAATTTCAACTTTTTGCGGTTGATAGTTTTACACAGCTGTGGAAATCCTCCAAAAATGAAACCTTTCCTGCCACAGATGCCGGGCTTTTTTAGCCAGCTCTATCGGTAACGACTGACAATCAGTCTATAAGATAGGTAATTTATTTCGCAGTCTGCCCCTGATCCGGTAAAACGCCTTTTTCCTTCATTACCTTTTGTTCATCCCCCGTGATATAAGCAAATATTTTCAGCCCCTTCTCCTGGTGCTGCAACAGGTAGATCACTTCAAATGGAATAGAAACCTGTGCCGCATCCCTTTTTACATGGTCTGAACGCCAATGCACCCTTACCATGGCATGCAGCCCATCTAAGATAGTAAGGTCTTTGGCTTCTATCACCATTGCCTTCATACCGGTCTGTTTATAAAATTCATGGCCTTTGGGGATAGCATCGCGAAACTGCTGATCGTTTTTACCACAATGGATACCGGCCGGACTGGCTTCCACAAAACAATCTGCAAATGCATTGACCGTTCCGCTCACATCCACCTGTTTTCCGGATAAAGCATCATTAAAACGAGTGGCATAGGCCTTGAAGAATACATCTATTTCTTGTTGGGTGATGGCGGATGATGTTAACATATCTGTTGCCATAAACTGAAATTTTATTTTATATGTCTACCGGAGTTACATCCAGAACCATACCGTTTAAAGTTTCCCGGCAGGCCTATTGGAAATGAAACAATTCTTTTCTATTTTACATAAAGCAGTCCGACGATACTAAACCGCCAACTGCCCCGTTTTATTAACAAGCCAATATCCTCTATTTATGAGAAACACTCATGCACCCCACCTATGCCTCAACTGCAATGAAGCATTGACCGACACAGAGCTTTATCACTCCGTTAATCGCCTCGGTCACCCGCTTTGTTCCTCCTGCCAGCAAAACCTGAAAGCAAAACTGGAAAACACCTCCCGCGAAACAGCGAAACTGTATTTTCTCCTGAAACAAAAAGGTATTGCAGTGGAACTGGAAAAAGACGGTAACAATACCACCGATATCTCTATCGTCAATGCCAAAGTGAATATCGAAGTGGACCAGCCACAAACGAGCTATAACCACCAGCAGGTACTGGCTGACCTGAAGCGTACATATTATTCATTTGAAAAAGGGTATTATACACTTCGCATACCGAATGCACTTGTAGCTTATGATCAGGATGATGCGGTTTCTTTTATTGAAGAATTTTTGCAGGTGAGCTGCCAGCCACAATCCTACTATCACTGCTGATCCCGGCCTGTCAATCAATTCGGGATAGTATGCTCTTTTTTTTGTACTTTCCCTATAATGAAATGGAAGATTGCAGCGATTATTGCCATATGCATTGCTGTTGCCGCAGCCTGGCTATCATGGTCTGCCCAAAGCCCAAAGCCGGAGAAGAATGAAGTAAGTTTTAACTACGATATCCGCCCCATACTTTCCGACAAATGCTTTGCCTGCCATGGTCCTGATAAAAACAAGCAGGAAGCCGGATTGAGGTTGGACATTGAAGCAAATGCCAAAGCCCCTTTAAAAGAAACCAAAGGCGCTTATGCCATAGTGCCGGGAAGTCCGGAAAAATCCGAACTCATCAAACGGATAACATCTACAGACCCCTCCTATCAAATGCCAACGCCCGCATCGCATCTTGGCGTTCTTAACAAAGATGAAATAGCCCTGCTGACCAGGTGGATAAAGCAAGGCGCGAAATACGAAAAGCACTGGTCTTTTGTATCACCACAAAAAACACCATTTCCGGAAATAAAAGAAGAGAAATGGGCCCGCAATGAAATAGATTATTTCATTGCCTCAAAACAGCAGGCACTCCATCTTAAACATAACGAAGAAGCGAACAAGGACGTTCTTTTAAAAAGACTGGCTTTCGATTTAACAGGACTTCCTCCTGACCTGCAATTGCAAAATGAATTTATTGCAGACAAAAGCGAAGCTGCTTACGAAAGAATGCTCGACAAACTTTTGGCCAAACCTCAGTTTGGAGAAAAGATGGCCATACACTGGCTGGACATTTCAAGGTATGCAGACAGTTATGGTTACCAGGATGATGATTACAGATCGCAATGGCCTTACCGCGACTGGGTGATCCATGCGTTTAACACCAATATGCCTTACGACAGTTTTTTAACATGGCAACTCGCCGGCGATCTGCTGCCTGATGCTGGTAAAGAAAAAATTCTTGCAACAGCCTTTTTACGCAATCACAAAATAACAGAAGAAGGAGGTGTGATACCGGAAGAATACCGGGTAGAATACAGTATTGATAAAGTAAAAACATTCTCCCGGGGTATACTGGCACTTACCGTTGAATGTGCCCAATGCCACGACCATAAATATGATCCCATTCCTCAAAAAGATTATTACAGGCTCTTTGCTTTTTTCAATACAAGCAAGGAAAAAGGATTGGAAGGCCTTGTTGGGTCCGGGCCTGCCAAAACACCCATATTGAAACTAACGCAGAGCGATATCAAAGAGCTTTTGAATTTCATCAATCAAAAAGACACGGCAGCAGTAGCTGTATCAGTAATGGGAGAATCAGATACAGCACGCGCTACTTATGTTCTGAACCGCGGAGTTTATGATCAGCATGGAGAGATAGTAACAGCCGCTGCATTAAGCTCAGTGATGAATTTTGATACTACAGCCTTTCCCAAAAACAGGTTGGGACTTGCAGCATGGACAGTAAATAAAAAAAATCCGCTTACAGCCCGTGTATTTGTTAATCAACTATGGGAGCAGTTTTTTGGAAAAGGGATCGTAAGAACTGTTGGTGATTTCGGCATGCAGGGCAGCCTGCCCACCCACCCCGAACTGCTTGATTGGCTGGCGGCTGATTTTATGGAACAGGGATGGGATATAAAAAAGCTGATCAAAAAAATGCTGATGTCTGCCACCTACCGGCAATCATCCAATGTCACCAAAGAGCAATTGGAGAAAGATCCTGAAAACTTTTATTATGCCCGTGCTTCAAGACTCAGAATGTCGGCAGAAGCCATCAGGGACATGGTACTAAGCAGCAGCGGATTACTCAACCGTGAAATAGGTGGACCAAGCGTAAAACCATATCAGCCCAATGGACTTTGGGAAGCAGCTACTTCCGGCAGAGGACAATTGGCCACTTACCGGCAGGATCAGGGAAAAGATCTTTACAGGCGTGGCATGTACACATTTATAAAATTAACTGTGCCCCCTCCTTCTATGATCATTTTTGATGCAAGTAACAGGGACGAGTGCCTCGTAAGCAGACAAAAAACCAATACACCTTTACAATCTCTTGTAATGATGAATGATCCTACAGTGCTGGAAGCTTCCAGGGTATTTGCAGAAACCCTGGCAAAAAAAGGCGGAGATCCTGAGAGCACCATTCTTACAGCATTTGAAAGTATCATTTGCCGCAAGCCGGTGGAGAAAGAAAAAAATCTTCTGAACAGCTATTATAAAGATCAACTGGCATTTTTTAATAACAGGAAAGAACAGGCTGAAAAAACTATTCGCGTAGGAGAATACCCGTACAATCATGACTCATCAAACATCGCAGATATCGCTGCTTTAATGAGAGTGATCAACCTGATCTATAACATGGAAGAAGCCATTGTAAGGGCTTAGGCCCATTTCTTCCTGCAACTATAAACAACAATGGAAAAAGAAATACTGGAACATAGCCTTAACATCAACCGGCGGCGGTTCTTAACCCGCCTGGGAATGGGTATAGGAGGTGCTGCTTTGGGTAGTTTGTTGATCCCGGACCTGTTCAGTGCCAAAGATGCTGAAGAAGCTATTCTTACAGGCCTTCCTCATTTTGCACCAAAAGCCAAACGCATTATATACCTTTTTCAGAATGGAGCTCCTTCACAGTTGGACCTGTTTGACTATAAACCGAAGCTGCAGGAAATGCAGGGCCAGGATTTACCAGAATCAATACGAAAAGGACAACGCCTTACAGGAATGACTGCCGATCAGGCAAAATTCCCTTTAGCGGGAACTCTTTTTACATTCAATCAGTATGGCGAGCATAGAGCATGGATGAGTGAGCTATTACCTCACACATCTAAAATTGTAAATGATCTGTGTATTGTAAAAAGCCTCTATACGGAAGCTATTAATCACGATCCCGCTTTAACTTTTTTCCAAACAGGGGCACAGGTAGGAAACCGCCCGAGCATGGGTGCATGGCTTAGCTATGGCCTTGGCAGTGAAAACAAAAACCTTCCGGCTTTTTGCGTTCTTCTTTCAAGAGGCAAAGGAAACGGGCAAGGCGTGTATTCAAAACTATGGAGCAATGGGTTTCTTGATTCAGTGCACCAGGGCGTTCAATTTAGCAATGGAGAAAATCCTGTATTATACCTCAATGATCCCGATGGATTGGACAAGATGGAAAGAAGAAAAATGCTTGATAATCTTGCGGCGTTGAACAATGAAGTATATAACGAAGTGGGCGATCCGGAAATCAAAGCCAAAGTGCAGCAATATGAAATGGCATACAGAATGCAAACTGCTGTGCCCGAAGTAACCGATCTCAGCAAGGAGCCGGAATCCATTATCAAACTCTACGGAGCAGATTGTCTTGTTCCCGGCACATATGCAGCAAACTGCCTCTTAGCCAGAAAGCTATCTGAAAACGGGGTCCGCTTTTTACAGATCTATCATCAGGGATGGGATGGACATAACAACCTGCCTAAAGAACTGATGGGTCAATGCCTTGATACAGACCAGGCTTCTGCAGCGCTTGTTACCGACCTTAAACAAAGAGGGCTTCTGGATGAAACACTGGTGATCTGGGGCGGTGAATTCGGAAGGACT